>JAIFNM010000091.1 GCA_020047725.1 Betaproteobacteria bacterium | reverse complement strand
AACCCATCCCGATCACTGTCGGCCCCGGTAAACGCCCCCTTGCGGTACCCAAAGAACTCGCTTTCCATGAGATTCTCGGGGATGGCGCCGCAATTCACAGGAACGAAGGGTGCCGCATGACGCGCGCTCTGGCCGTGGATAAGCCGAGCCGCAAGCTCTTTACCGCTGCCCGACTCCCCGGAAATATAGACTGGGGCCTGACTACGCGCCAGCTTACTGATCATCTCCCGCACATAGACAATAGCCGGAGATTCCCCCGTGAGCTGCCCCACTGTACTTATGGCCGCAACCGACGCAGCGCCTTTCGATTCGTCGATCTGAGGAAGATTGAGAGCGGACTTGATCAACGTCCGAAGTTGTTCGAGCGCGACCGGCTTGGCTAGATAGTCGAATGCACCTGCTTTCAAAGCCGCCACAGCATTGTCGGCACTTCCGTAGGCCGTAATTACTGCCACCGGCGTTTCGCCATAATGAGTACCAATCAGACGCACGATGTCCAACCCCTCACCATCGGGTAGTCGCATATCGGTCAGACATAGACTGTATTGCTCACGCTCAAGAAATTTTCTGGCTTCTGCAACTGTGCCAGCACAGTCTGCGGAAAGACCCATTCGAGCCAGAGTCAAGTCAAGGAGCTCGCGAATGTCCGCCTCGTCATCGACCACCAGGACCCTCGCCGACTCGCCGCGCAGTCGACGCCCCACCTTGCTCACCGTCACTCGCCTACCCTCCCGGAAATACAAAAATCCGCACCTGACGTACTGTTTATTAGTTCAAGCCGCGCACCATTGGCATCACATAATTCACGTGCAATATAGAGCCCCAGGCCAGTGCCGCGATTGTGTGTAGTAAAGAAAGGCTCGAAGATCTGTTCAGTGTAGCTATCATCGACGCCTTCGCCGTCATCAATGACATGTAATTCAATCCACCCCTCGCGTTTGCCGTCTTGCACCAGCAACCGAACACTTCCGGCCACACCCCGCGAATGACGCAACGCGTTGCCAATGAGATTCCACAACACCTGGTGAAAATGGGAGCGGTCGAAAAACAACGAAGCAGTCCCACTAGACTCAATTTGAACCACGTCAGCCGCCACGCTTTCTTTCAGCGTGTACTCTTCAACAAGAATCAACAGGGTTTGACGCAGATTGATTTTCTCCCGGTGCGCGCGATCTCTCCGCCCCAGCTCAAGCACATCGCTAACGATGCGCTCCACGCGTTGCGCATTGTCGAGCACGATACGCAGCAGACGCTCTGTCATCGGATCACTGCATTCTTCACGCATCAACTCTCCGGCATGGTTGATTGCCGAAAGCGGATTACGGATCTCATGTGCAATATTCGCGGTTAAACGCCCAAGAGCAGCCAATTTGAGTTGCCTAGCCTGATCCTGCAAACCTCCCATGTCCTCGAGAAAAGCCAGTACATCGTGATCGGAGCTATCCGTCGAAACAAATCGCGCCCGTAACTGCATACCACTAGCCGGTGCGCGTACTAAAACAGGAACATCGGAGGGATGCTCGCACCAAGCTGAAAATATGCGGGCCAATTCAGTCGAGTATTCAACCAGCTTGCGCTGTGTCGGGTCACTCAAACCAAGCAGTTGCACGACACGCGGATTGTGCTGCTTGACCCACCCATCCCGGCCCAGCACAAGGACCCCATCCTGCATTTCTTCGATAACGCGTTGGCTGACCAATGTCTGATTCTTTAGATCAACGCCGCGCTTGCGCGCCAATTCTTCGTTGGCAATTACACGGCTCGCCAGCAAGCGTGCTGAAATGGCGACAGCAAAAAAACCCGCGCTAAACAAACCCGCCTGAAAAAAATCGACTACTTCGAAGTCAACGACCAGCGCCCGATAGGATTGCTCGAAAAGCAGAACGAGCGTAGCGATAGCCGCATAAAACAACACCATTTTGCCCTGCCCGACCAGCCCGGCACCGGCCAGCGTGACCAGCAGCATGGCACCTAACCCGCTACGCAAGCCATCTCCAACATGCATCAGCAAGGCAAACACCAACACATCGACCAACACATGCGTCGTCAGTTGCAGACTAAAAAGTCGTCGATAGTAGTGCAGCCCGATCAAAGAAAAAGTCGCTGCCAGCAAATACACACTGGTCACTGCCAAATAGAACGAGCCATGATCCGGGCCGAGCAATGAAAAGGACTGAGGACGTATGGCTGACGACACGAATAACAGAGCAGCAATACAAAACCGATAGAGGTTGAAATAGCGCAGCGATTTCCAATGTGTTTCAGAAAACAGCTCTGCGCCAGTATTAACCTCATTCAGCATGGAACGTCAGTCTTCCAATGATTCCGCTTCATGCCGATGCGCGATGGAGCAGTAGTAGCGGCCGTTGGTTAAAACACTCTCACTGACCGGCTGATTAACACCACAATGCGCGCATTTGACCATGCGCTCAGAAGCTCGCGAAGCCGGAGGCGCCTGATTTTTTGTACGCGTAGCTTGCACCCTCCGCAACGCCCATAACACGACAAAAAGAAGCGCAATCAAAAACAAGTATTTCATGATGTCCGAGCGGTACAGTAGATCGCTAAAGCATAGCAGCAATTCAAGACACAAAAAAAGGGAGTTGGCGGTTTGCCAAGTCCCTTGATTTGATACTAGATAAGTGGTCGGGGCGAGAGGATTCGAACCTCCGACTCCTGCGTCCCGAACGCAGTACTCTACCAGGCTGAGCTACGCCCCGACCGAAACGACGACACTGCTAAAAAGACCTAGCAACAGCGAAGAGGCATAATTCTAGCAAAGAATCCTTGTATGTGGAAGCAGGTAACACCTCAATCGCAGCTACGGCAAGATCTGCCTCTGCCTTCGCCTGTTTTTTAGCATGTTCCAGCGCACCAGTGGCACGAATTGCAGCCAACACAGCAGCAAAATCATCTCGGCCCCCGTTCTCGATAGCCCCACGTACGCAGGTCGCCTGTTCTGGCGTGCCATTTTGCATCACATAAATCAACGGCAGGGTTGGCTTCCCCTCTGCCAGATCGTCACCGAGGTGTTTCCCCGTTTCCACTTCGGCACCGGAATAGTCAAGCACGTCGTCAATGAGTTGGAAAGCCGTTCCCAAATGCATCCCATACTCGGCCAGACGCCGCTCAATTTCGAGAGAGGCGCCACCAAGAATGGCGCCCAGTTGTGCAGCGGCCTCAAACAGTTTTGCCGTCTTATAGCGAATCACTTGCAGGTAGCGCGCCTCATCTACGTCAGCATCGTGGCAGTTCATCAATTGCAACACTTCGCCTTCGGCAATAACATTGGTTGCATCCGATAACACGCTCATCACTCGCATGTCGTCGATCTCGACCATTATCTGGAACGCCCGCGAATACAGAAAATCACCAACGAGAACACTGGCCGCATTGCCGAACAAGGCATTTGCAGTTTGACGTCCGCGACGCAAATCGGATTCATCAACCACATCGTCATGCAGCAAGGTTGCTGTATGAATAAACTCAACCACTGCGGCAAGTTCATGATGACGTGTACCGCGATAACCTAGCGCTCCCGCAGAAAGCAATACCAGTGCCGGACGCAAGCGTTTTCCACCAGCACTAATGATGTATTCGGCAACCTGCCGCACCAGCACCACTTCGGAATGGAGACGCGCACGAATCACCGCGTCTACAGCTTTCATATCCGGCCCGATCAGGTTGTAGAGCTGTTTCAGTTTCACGGCGATTCGCCTTGACAAAAAACCTGTGAATCTTATGGGGCACCCAGTGTTGCGTCAAGCGTGCGAGAACAATCAATGCGAACTCTTTGACTTGACAAGATAAATACGTATAATGCGCGGTTCTTCGTTTCACTTTACTTTGTTCTTTGGAGTCCAACATGTACGCGGTCATAAAAACTGGGGGCAAGCAATATCGTGTTGTCGCCGGCGAAAAATTGAAAATAGAACAGATACCGGCAGACGTTGGCGCAGAAATCACCCTTGACCAGATTTTGATGGTCGGCGAAGGCGAGTCCGTGCAAATCGGCACTCCTCTTCTCACCGGTGCATCGGTCAAGGCGACTGTGCTCTCGCAAGGCCGTCACGACAAGGTCACGATCTTCAAAATGCGTCGTCGCAAGCATTATCAGAAGCATCAGGGCCACCGTCAAAACTACACTGAAATCCGCATCGACGGCATTTCGGCCTAACTGAAAGGAAACTGACTCATGGCACATAAAAAAGCAGGCGGCAGTTCCCGTAATGGCCGCGACTCGGAATCGCAACGACTTGGCGTAAAGCGCTATGGTGGTCAACTGGTTCCTGCTGGCAACATTATCGTTCGCCAGCGTGGCACGGAGTTCCATCCGGGTGTTAACGTCGGGATGGGCAAGGATCACACGCTGTTCGCTCTGGTCGAAGGCCACGTGCAGTTTGCTATCAAAGGTGAAAAGCGTCGTCGTACGGTCAGCATCGTTCCAGTCGCCTGATTGAGTTACGAAGCACAGCAAAAGCCCTATCTTGATGGTAGGGCTTTTTAATTTCCAAGATCGAATCACCGCGGGATCGCTTCATGAAATTTATCGACGAGGCCAAAATTTACGTTGCGGCCGGTGACGGCGGCAACGGTCTCGCCTCGTTCCGGCGCGAGAAATACGAGCCGGAAGGCGGCCCCGATGGTGGCGATGGCGGTCGTGGAGGCAGCGTGTATGTTGTTGCCGACCGCAACCTTAATACCCTGATCGAATTCCGCTACACGCGGAAATTCCTCGCCGAGCGTGGTGAAAAAGGCGGCTCGAGCGACTGTTACGGTAAAGGTGGAAGTAACATCACACTTCATGTCCCGGTCGGTACGGTTATTGCCGACGTCAATAGCAATGAGATCGTTGCTGACCTCGACGTCGACGAAAAGAAAGTCCTGATTGCCAAGGGAGGACGCGGCGGTCTGGGCAACATCCATTTCAAATCAAGCGTCAATCGAGCACCGCGCCAATGCACCAAGGGCGAACCCGGCGAAGAGCGCGATCTTCGCCTTGAACTGCGCGTGCTTGCTGACGTTGGCTTGCTGGGATTGCCCAATGCCGGCAAGAGCACCTTCATCCGCGCCGTGTCGGCGGCACGCCCCAAGGTTGCCGACTACCCGTTCACCACTATGCATCCGAATCTCGGCGTTGTTCGCGTCAGCGAAAACAAGAGCTTCGTCATTGCCGACGTTCCTGGTCTGATCGAAGGCGCTGCTGAAGGCGCCGGTCTTGGCATCCGCTTTCTCAAACATCTGGCACGCACCCGCGTGCTATTGCACATCGTCGATCTGGCTCCGCCTGACCCGGACTCGGATCCGGTTCATGACGCCAAAGCCATTGTGCACGAGCTTGAGAAATACAGCCCTGAACTAGCCGCCAAACCGCGCTGGCTGGTCCTGAACAAGCTTGATCTAATCCCGGAAGAAGATCGCGAGCAGCGCGTTGCCGATTTCCTGAAAGCCTATGACACCGCTGGTGCGCCTCATTTCCGTATCAGCGCCATCAATGGCGAAGGCTGTCGCCCGCTGATCTACAAGCTGCAGGATGCGCTTGACAGTCTGGCGCCACCGCCGCCGATGGCAGATAGTGCACTGGACAACCACTTTCCCGAAGACTCTGAAAACGATCTGAACGAATAGCTATGGCCACGACCCGCATTGCCGACGCAAAACGACTTGTCATCAAGGTTGGTTCCGCACTGGTCACCAACAACGGTGAAGGCCTTGATCTTTCCGCTATCAACGAATGGGCCCGGCAAATCGCCCAATTGCGGCAGAACGGTCGAGAGGTAGTTCTCGTATCCTCCGGAGCCATTGCCTGCGGAATGCAACGACTGGGCTGGAGCAAACGCCCGAATGCCGTGCATGAACTGCAGGCCTGCGCCGCCGTCGGCCAGATGGGGTTGGTGCAGGTCTATGAAAGCGCCTTCGCTAGCCACGGACTGCATACAGCGCAAGTGCTGCTGACCCATGACGACCTTGCCGATCGCAAGCGCTACCTCAATGCCCGCTCAACACTGACGACATTGCTTGAACTCGGCGTCGTGCCGATCATTAACGAAAACGATACGGTAATCACCGACGAAATCAAGTTCGGCGACAACGACACGCTCGGCGCCCTGGTCGCCAACCTCGTTGACGCCGATTGCCTGATCATCCTTACCGACCAGCAGGGCCTATTCACGGCCGATCCGCGCAAAGACGTCAGTGCAACGCTGATCTCCGAAGCACGTGCCGGTGACCCAGCTCTAGAGGCGATGGCCGGCGGCGCTGGAACGCAATACGGCAGAGGCGGCATGATCACCAAAGTGATCGCCGCCAAACGCGCTGCCAGTAGCGGCGCACATACCGTCATCGCCAGTGGCCGCGAAAAGGACGTCATGCCACGCCTGGCGAATGGCGAATCCGTCGGAACGTTACTGGTCTCGGAGACTCAACCGCTCAACGCCCGTAAACAATGGCTTGCGGACCATTTGCAACTCAACGGCAAATTGGTTCTTGATGCGGGTGCCGTCAAGGCACTCAGCGAAGGAAAAAGCTTGCTGCCCATTGGTGTGATCGAAGTTCAAGGTGAATTTGAGCGTGGGGCGGCCGTTGCCTGCCTCTCACCGGATGGTATTGAGATTGCTCGCGGACTCATCAACTACGGCAGTAGCGATTCACGTCGCATAGCCCGCCGCGCCAGCCAGGACATTGAGGAAATTCTTGGCTACATCGACGAGTCGGAAATCATTCACCGGGACAATCTGATTCTCTGCTAAGCGCCACTGGACTAGACGTTCTCGCGGTACCGGGTCGCCTGTTCGCGCAACCATTCACAGAAAACCTGCAGCGAGGTCGACCCGACCTTGTTTTCCGGGTAAACCAGATAGTAGCTGCGCTGGTTGCGCAATACATACGGGCAGGGAACCACCAGATCGCCTGACGCAATCTCGTTGAGGACAAAGAAGCGCGGGACCAGCGCCACGCCAAGACCGACCTTGGCCGCTTCGACGAGCATGGAAAATAGTTCGTAACGCGCACCACCCATGGCATTGACGTTGTTCATGCCGGCCACTTCAAACCATGCTCTCCAGGCATCGGGTCGTGCCGACTGGTGAAGCAAGGGCATGCTTTCCAGTTCGGTAGGCTCAATCTGGGTCTTACCCTGCAGCAATGCGGGACAGCACACTGGCACGATTTCCTCGCCGAACAGGTATTCAGTCAATGCGCCCGGCCACACCGGGTCACCAAAATGGATCGCTGCGTCAAAGGGTGTATCGGTAAACATGAACGGCTCGGCGCGCGCCGTCAGATCCAGGGTAATTCCAGGATGCAGGGCGTGAAAATGGCCCAGCCGAGGAATCAGCCAGCTCGTCGCAAACGTTGGAATGACAGCCAGCTCGAGCACCCCGCCCGCCCCACGATGTGCCATAAGCGAGAGGGTATCGTGCTCAATCCGTTTCAGCGCCTCCCTGACCTGTTTGGAATAAAGCTGTCCAGCCTCGGATAGCGTAACCCGTTTCTTGATACGGTTAAACAGTTGAACTCCCATGTAGTCTTCAAGCGTCGAGATCTGCCGACAGACCGCACTTTGAGTCAGCGAAAGCTCTTCTGCCGCTCGCGTAAAACTCTGGTGACGTGCCGCCGTTTCAAAGGCAACCAGGAGTTCCGTACCAGGGATTTTTCTTCGCACAAAATTGATTCCGAAATAGAACAACCTGGTGAATATACATCGTTTGAGTCCGAGATAAAACCCGGCAGGAATGAGTTATCCTAGCGAATTGACAAGATCATCTTTATTTAAAATGTTTTTCAGCATCGTGTTGATTTCTTCACTCAACTTAGCTATCGAGCTTTCTTACTCAAGCCCTGAAAAGCTGCTTGATCATCAAAAAGATAGGTGCGTCCTACACGAACAAACCAAGTGTATAGCATCAGATGTAGCTGGGTACTGAAATCACCGCGTTTCATTGGCATACAAACAAACCAGGCTGTTGGGAAAACGCTGATTCAATGACGCTCTGACATTCCGGCGAGATCCGGAATCTGACTGAAGAAAATGCAGCGCCAGAAGAATCAAGGCTTCCCCAACGGTCGTTTCATAGGGGATATGCATGAGCATCGTACCGGATACAGACAACAGCCTGCTACGCAAACTGCGCGATATATCAATCCGCCAGAAGTGGTCGGCAACTATCGTAGACCTTCTTGAAGTCTATTTCGCCGATGCCGACATTGATGGCCAGGGCGATACCAATCTAGAAGAACTCCACGGCGCGGCGATCCAGCACTATCGCCTCGGACTCTCACGCGCTCCCGGCCAGGCCACCATCAACTCCTACATCGCTGATTTTGACCGACACGGATGGCATTCGCCGCACACCGTCATCGATATCGTTACCGACGACATGCCTTTCCTCGTTGATTCGATCACCATGGCCGTCTATCGCCACGGATTGACCATCCACAAGATGATGCACCCGCTGCTAGGCATTGTTCGCGACGACGCCGGCAATTTGCAGCGAAGCGCCCGGCGAGGTACCACTGAAACCCGCACCGAGTCATGGATCCATCTGGAAATAGATCGAATCAGTGACGTCGCACAGATCGAGGCCTTGCGTAACGAAATTGCCGACCTTCTGGCCGACGTCCGTGCCGCTGTCGAAGACCATGTCCTGATGCGCCAGAACATGGCCACGGTCATCACCGACCTGGACGTATCGCCCAACCAAGAAAACAAGGAAATAGCGGAGTTTCTGCGCTGGATTGCGGCGGAGAATTTCGTTTTTCTTGGCTATACGCATTACGTTGCCGACACAGAGGCCGGTGAGCTCAAACGTGCCGACGATGGCGGCCTTGGGCTGCTGCGCCGCTCCGACCATCCTCGTTTCGGCACCTGCCTGGCTGGGATCCCGGGCAATCTGGCAGAACTTGATCGCCTGCCATCCGCGCTGACACTGGTCAAAGCCGATGCTCACTCGACCGTTCATCGCCCGACTTACCTTGATTTCGTTGGTGTACACCATCGCGATGCGGCCGGTAATATCGTCGGCGAACACGTTTTCGTCGGCCTTTACGCCATGCATGTTTATCACGTATCAACGAGTGAAATTCCGGTCGTCCGGCGCAAGACCGCGGCTGTTCGCGCCATCTGCGGTTTTGCCCCAGGAAGCTACCGGGACAAGACCCTGGTGAACATTCTCGAAACCTACCCGCGCGAGGAGCTGATCGAGATCGAGACCGAGGACCTGCATCGCATCGCTAGCGGCATTGTCAAACTACAGGAACACCCGCGCGTTCGCGTTTTCCTGCGCAACGACAGTTGGGGGCGGTATGTTTCTGCGCTGGTCTATATGCCGCGCGACCGCTTCGATACAACAATTCGGAAGCGCATCACGGCACTGCTCAGCGATACATTGAAGGCCGATAGCGTCGATTTTTTCCTGATGCTCGGCGAAGCTCGTCTCGCCCGACTACACCTCATCGCACGCATGCCCGCCGGTACGCGCTACGAATACGACGCCAACACGTTCGAACGCGAAGTAGCTCGCATCGTCCGCGGCTGGCACGACGAGTTGCAGCAAAACCTGATCGAACACTGCGGCGAAGAGCGCGGAAATGCGCTTCTGCGCCGCTATGCCATGGCGCTGCCGTTGGCGTATCAGGATCAGGTGCCGCCGACGTCCGCTGTATCCGACCTTGAGTGCCTGGAAGCCGCCGAAACGGATGGCCTGATTGAAGTCAAACTCAACGCGCCCTACGGCGACGACGGTTCGCACCAGCACATCAAGCTGTTCCTGAACGGCGAGCCCCGCCCGCTGTCGTCGGTGTTGCCTATCTTTGAAAACATGGGCCTGACGGTGCTTTCCGAACAGCCATTCAACCTGAGTGGTACGGAACTGCACATCGCCGACTTTTCCGTCCGGTTGCCACGCGCCGATGCGCTGGACGCAGCCGCGTCGCGTGCGGCTTTTATCGACCTTCTGGAAAAGCTGCTGCGCGACGAAGCCGAAAACGATGGCTACAACCGCTTGGCCCTGCTCGCCGGGCTGACGGGTTCACGCATCACCATTCTGCGCGCCTATGGCCGTTATCTGCGCCAGGCCGGGCTACCCTTCAGCCAGGTGTACGTTGAACGCTGCCTGGCCGCGCACCCGCGCATCGCGCGTCTACTGGCTGACCTTTTCGAAGCTCGCTTCGCTCCTGGAGGCAAGGATTCAGACGCCGAGATTATCTACAAGGAACTCGCAAAAGAGCTATCCAAAGTCAGCAACCTCGATGACGACCGCATCCTCTCCGGCTACCGCACCGCCCTTGACGCCACAATGCGCACCAACGCCTGGCAAAAAGCGGTCGACGGCAAGCCAAAGGATTACCTGTCGTTAAAAATTTCATCGCGGCTCATACCCTTCCTGCCCAAGCCATTGCCACTCTACGAAATCTTCGTTTACAGCCAGCGCGTGGAAGGCGTTCACCTGCGTGGATCGAGCGTCTCGCGTGGCGGCCTGCGCTGGTCGGATCGTATGGAAGATTACCGCACTGAGGGTCTCGCGCTGATGAAGGCGCAGATGGTCAAGAACGTCGTCGGCGTACCGCTTGGCGCCAAGGGCTGCTTCGTCGGCAAGCGTTTGCCGCCAGCCAGTGAGCGAGATGCCTGGATGGCCGAAGGAATTGCCTGCTACCAGACCTATATCCGCGGATTGCTCGACATTACAGACAACCTTGTCGCCGGCAAGGTCGTGCCACCGAAGAACGTCCGCCGCCGCGACGGTGACGACCCCTATCTGGTGGTCGCTGCCGACAAAGGCACGGCCACATTCTCCGACATCGCAAACACTATTTCCATCGAATACGGTTTCTGGCTGGGCGACGCTTTTGCCTCAGGTGGTTCGGTCGGTTTCGACCACAAGAAGATGGGCATTACCGCACGCGGTGCATGGGAGGCGATCAAGCGCCACTTCCGAGAACTCGGTCACGACATACAAAGCCAGCCTTTCACCGCGGTCGGCATCGGCGACCTCTCGGGCGACGTCTTCGGCAACGGAATGCTGCTTACGAATCAAATGCTGTTGGTCGCGGCCTTCGACCACCGGCACATCTTCCTTGACCCGAACCCGGATGCCACCAGAAGCCTGGTTGAGCGACAACGCATCTTCGATCTGCCGCGTTCGTCGTGGGATGACTACGACAAAGCGCTGATCTCGACAGGCGGCGGTGTTTGGTCGCGCAGTACAAAAACCATTACCCTTTCACCCGAAATCCGCTCCCGTCTGTCCGTTGAGGCCGAACAGATGACACCGAACGAACTGATGAGCGCCATTCTCAAGGCACCGGTCGATTTGCTCTACAACGGCGGCATTGGCACCTATTTCAAGGCCAGCAGCCAGAGCCAGCAGGACGCCAACGACCGCGCCAACGATGCCATTCGTGTTGATGCCAGCGAAATTAGAGCAAAAGTCATCGGCGAAGGCGGCAATCTAGGGCTGACGCAGAAGGCGCGTATTGAATACGCACTGAAAGGCGGTCTGAACTACACCGATGCCATCGACAATTCAGCGGGCGTCGACACCTCCGACCACGAAGTCAATATCAAGATTCTGACCTCAATGCTGATCGCCCAAGGCGACATGACATTCAAGCAGCGCGATGCCTTGCTCGCGTCGATGAGCGACGATGTCGGGCTCCAGGTGCTGGTCGACAACTACCAGCAAACCGCCGCTGTCTCACTGGAGACCGCTGCCGGAAAATCCATGCTCAATGCGCATTCCCAATTGATGCACTACATGGAGAGCAAGGGCGCGCTCAACCGCGCCATCGAGTTCCTGCCCGACGAAAAAGCACTCGCCGAACGTTCCCAATTAGGGCATGGCCTGACCGCACCGGAAATCTCGGTACTCCTGGCCTACGCCAAGATCGTTCTGAAAGAAGCGATTCTCGCCTCGAAAATTCCCGATGCCGCCGAATTCCAGCCACTGCTGGTCAATTACTTCCCGGCAGCGATCCTGAACAGCAATTGCAGGGAGCAGATTCCGAACCATCCGCTGAAGCGTGAAATCATCACCACGCAGATCGTCAGCCGTCTGGTCAACCGCATGGGAACCAGTTTCACCCTGCAAGTGGCCGACGAAACCGGTGCCGATCTGAGCCAGATCATCACCGCGTGGTACGCAGCGAGCGAACTGCTCGGCGCCGAAGCCGTCTGGGGTGAAATCGAGGCGCTCGATCTGAAAATCCCTGCCACGCAGCAAATGGGATTGATGAACGCCTTGCGCGAAATGGTCAGCACGGCAACGCGCCAGATTCTGGCCTCACAAATGGCTGACACCAGCATTGCCACTATCGTCCACATCTATAGTGACGCTGTTGGCAAGGCCATTGCAAGCGCTCGTGCCGGCAAGAGCGCAGGCCGCGAAACGGTCAGCGCCGTCCTCGACGCCCGCGCCTGCATCGTCAGCGTCTTCGAACTGGTCGACCTGGCACACGCCAGTGCCAAACCGCTCGATGAAGTCGCCACCGCCTGTGCCAATCTCGATGGCAGCCTTGATTTCGTCTGGCTCGGCTCGGCCATTGGCCGCCTTCCGGCCGGCAATCGCTGGCAGACTAGAGCGCGAGCACAACTGGCGAGCGAGCTGCGCAAGCTGCGGCAGAACCTGCTGCAACGCAACGTCGAGGAACTCCAGGCGGCGATCATCGAAGCACGCAGCGTGGTCGAGGAACTGAAGCGTAATGCCCCGCAGGATCTGGCCATGCTGTCAGCCGGCCTCTCCGAAATCAAGCGACTTCTATCCGCCTGACAATGACCCGGCCTGTGAGGCAAGCAGGCTGCGCCTCTTCACCATACCTGCCCTGGAAGCCAATATTCATGCGGCTTCCAGGGCAGCCTTTTTTCATGTTTTGTTTCAGTTGGCGAGCTCGCTTGCCTCGGAAATGGCTCTGTGACCTGGGTTACATACAGCGCGCCGACGCAGGCCTACACTGCATTGGCAATAACAACCCATAAGGAGATAAACCATGAAAGCAAATGTTGGCGGAATTGACCGAATCCTGCGTATCGTCGTCGGTCTTGTGCTGATTACTCTGGCCGCGACAGGCACTGTCGGTGTCTGGGGCTGGATCGGCGTCGTGCCACTATTGACCGGGCTGTTCCGCTGGTGCCCGGCTTATCCGCTGCTCGGGATGAGCAGTTGCCCGATGAAGAAGTCGAATTGATCGTAAGCGGTAGGCAGCGCAATAACGACCTGCCGTTGCGACCTGGTATCGCGGCGCGTCGTTATTGACTCAACACATTGGCCATGCGGATGTAGTCTTCCACTGACAGATCCTCGGCGCGCGCTGTCGGCGCAATGCCGAGTTGCTCGAAACTGGTGTCGCCAATAAGACTCTTGAGGTTGTTGCGCAGCATCTTGCGCCGCTGCCCGAAGGCGGTAGACACCAACGTGGCGAACGTGCTTTCATCCTTCACGGTAAGCTCTTCAGGCGGACGTGGAATCAGGCGTACGACGGCCGAATCGACCTTCGGTGCCGGATCGAACGATTCTGGCGGCACATCAAGCAGCCAGTCCATGAAGAATCGATACTGCAGCATCACCGAAAGGCGGCCGAAATCAGAGGTTCCCGGCTCGGCGACCATGCGCTCAACCACTTCTTTCTGCAACATGAAATGCATGTCGTGAATGCAGTGCGCAAAACCGGCCAGATGAAAAAGCAGCGGCGTCGAGATGTTGTAAGGCAGATTACCGACAACATGCAATTTGCCATCGGTGAGATCGGCCAGGGACGCAAAATCAAAATTCAGCGCGTCGCCCTGATGGATCGTGAGTTTCTCCGGCGAGCAACGCTTGCTCAGGCGGGCAACGATATCGCGGTCGATTTCGACCACATGCAGATGATCCAGCCTTTTCAGCAGCGGGTCGGTCAGCGCGCCAAGTCCGGGGCCAATCTCGACCACGCGATCACTCCGCTTGGGCGCAACGGCATTGACGATATCGGCAATGACCTGTTGATCGATCAGAAAATTCTGACCAAAACGCTTGCGCGCAATATGATTGCTCATTGAACCTGTCCGGCACGTTGCGCCATTTCGATAGCCTGCTCGACGGCAACGAAGAGGCTGCCCGGATCGGCACGCCCGCTTCCGGCCAATTCCAGCGCCGTGCCATGATCAACTGACGTACGGATGATCGGCAAGCCCAGCGTCACGTTGATACCGTTGCCGAAACTGGCGTACTTGAGGGCAGTCAAGCCCTGATCGTGGTACATGGCCAGGACACAATCGCCCTGCGCCAGCATTGGCGGCGTAAACATCGTGTCGGCCGGTAAAGGACCGATCAGCATCATGCCTTCGGCACGCAAGCGATCCAGCACCGGCGCAATGACATCGATTTCCTCATGCCCGAGATAGCCGCCCTCGCCCGCGTGCGGGTTAAGCCCGGCGACGAGAATGCGCGGTTTGGCGAGACCGTATTTTCGGCTCATGTCAGCGTGCAGGATGCGTAGCGTCTGCTCAAGAGAACTCTGTGTTATGGCGGCGGAGACGTCTTTCAAGGGCAAATGGGTTGTCGCAAGTGCAACCCTGAGGCCACCTCCTGCCAGCATCATCACGACCTGCGGCGTATTCGTTTTTTCAGCGAGATATTCAGTATGCCCAGTGAAGGGGACGCCAGCATCATTGATCACGCCCTTGTGCACCGGCGCAGTGACCATCGCAGCAAACTCGCCTGATTGACAACCTTCCTGCGCCCGATCCAGCAACTGCAGCACATAGCTCGCATTGGCCGGATCAAGCTGACCGGGCAGTGACGGAGCAGATAAGGCAATATGCAAAATGTCGAGGGTGCCATGTTCAGGCTGCACGCCGGGTGTCCAGTCACGTAACTTGCCCTTGAAGTCAATCAACAGCGCCCGGTCGGCCAGCAACTGCCTGTCTCCAAGAACGACGAAATGCACCGGCAACCCCTGACGTTCGATTAATCGCAGGCAGATCTCCGGGCCAATTCCTGCCGGCTCTCCCGACGTTATGGCGATAACGGGCCAGCTCGTCATGACTCAGCGATCCTCCAGCCGAAGCTCAACATAGGCATTATCACGTGCCTGCCGCAACCAATCCTGATAAGCCTCGTCCATTTTGCGTTCGCGCAGGACCTGACGCGCCGCCATGCGCTGACGATCAGCCGATACGTCCTGCACACGCCGTTCAAGCACTTCGATCAGGTGAAAGCCAAACGGCGACTGAATCGGCTGGCTGATTTCTCCCGGCTGAAGCTGACTCATTGCCCGTTCGAATTCAGGCACCGTATCCCCTGGATAGATCCAGCCCAGATCGCCGCCTTTCGGCGCCGAACCATCCTGCGAAAATAGCTTGGCCAGTTCTTCGAATTTCTCGCCATGCTTGATTCGATCCAGCAAACCGGCCAGCTTGTGTTTGGCATCGCCCTCTGAAACCACTTCGTTAACCTTGATCAGGATATGCCGCGCGCGTGTCTGCTGAACAGGCGGCAGGGTCGCTCCACCGCGTTTCGCTATCAGCTTGACAATGTGAAAACCGTTGGGACTGCGCAGCATCGGCGCCACCTCGCCATCCTTGAGTTTGGCGACCACCTCAGCAAAAATGGCCGGCAAGCGGTCCAGCGTGCGCACGCCCAGACTTCCGCCCTGCAAGGCATCCGGCGCATCGGAATTGGATGCTGCAAGCTGTGCAAAGTCGTCTCCTTTCTGCAATCGCTCATACACCTGCTCGGCCTTTGCCTTGAGCTTCTGGATCTGCTCCGGACTTGCCGATTCAGGAGCACGTAACAGGATATGCGCCACCTCATACTCTTCGGTCGCCGTACCTTTGGCCAAATCGCCGCTCAGATAATTGTCAATTTCGCCTTCAGAAATAATGATCTTGCTGTCGACATCACGTTCACGAACACGCGAAAGGGTCATCTCTTCGCGGATCTCCTCGCGGAATTTCGCAAATAAAATCCCATCCTTCTGCAGGGCATCGCGAAACTGGGCGAGCGACATCTTGTTATTGGCCGCAATACGCTGCAAGGCCTGGTCAAGTTGCGCATCGTCAATGCGCAGGCCGGTATCGCGAGCGATCTGTAGCTGAACCTTGTCCATCACCAGACGCTCAAGCATCTGCTTTTCGAGTTCATTGCGCGGCGGCAATGGGGTGCCCTGCTTCTTTAGCTGAACAAGCGCCAGATCAAGTCGGGTACGCAATTCGTGGAGGGTCACCACTTCATCGTTGACAACAGCAACGATGCGATCAGCCGGTATTGGCTCGCTGGCCGTGCGTTGCGCTGTCTGCGCGCAAGCGGCACCAACAAAGCTGAAAAACAGAACCAGCGTGCGAAACGATAGCGCCATGAATAACGTCTCCTATTCACCGAAGGCAGAATCAGCTGCCGGCTTGTTGATCAGGCTATAGCCCTGAATATTCCGTTTGAGAAGATCGAGCGGATTTGAACCAACACGCGCAAAATCATTGCTGAATGAAAAAAGCCGTCGATTTGCTTTCCTGAGTCAGCGCCGTTCGCTGAACAACTCCGCGCACAACCCAGCAACCACCGTTGTATTCCAGACCAGCAATCGATTCGATCACACGACCACCCTGCGTAACATTGGAGAGGTTGGTCGCATCATCTTTGAATGAATAATTGAGCCGGCCAACCGCATGCCAGCGCCCGGTAATCGGCCATTGCCCGGAGATATCTACCTGATCAATCGGCGCTGTGGAGTCGCGGTTGTAACGATAGGCGGCGTTCAGAACCTTGCCCGGCTCGGGCTGGTAACGCGCACCCATTGAGTAGCGCTTGATCTGTCGGTCGACCACATTGTATTGCCACGCCGCGTCCGCATAGACCTTGGGCAACACCTGCCCGCTGAACGCCGCCAGGATGTCCGAACGATCCCACTTGCCGTCATCCGTTGTCGTGCTGGTACTGGAGCTCAAAGCCACCCGGTTTCGGGTGAAATAAAAGCGCTGGCCGAACATCGCCCGCATGACTTCGTTACCGGATGCGGGTTCAATCAGTCGTGACGTCACGGCCGTGGTGAGCTGATTGGCATTGTTGATGCGATCCCAGCTGGAGAACTGGTTCTCGGAGAAAATCTGCGCAAAATTGAAATCCGCCAGGCCCGAATCGAAGATCGGAATCAGGTCCTGATTTTTGTAGGGGATGTTCAGGTAGTAGAGCCGGGGTTCCAGCGTCTGCGTGTAGTCACGCCCGAACCAATTGCTCGGGCGTTCGAAGGTCATACCCGAATCAATACTGAAAATCGGCAGCGTACTGTTGATCGTATTCGGCGTACCCGCGGCCTGCCCCGAAAGCGAGTAATGACGAACATTCAGTCCGACCTTCGGTGTGACATACCAGCCCGGTGTCACGTAAGGCAATGCCACCTGCGGATAAAGTACAGTGCGCTGTCCGTCGTCACTGGCCTGCTTGATGCCGTTGATGGTTTGCTCAGCCCGAGTGAAGTTGGTGTACTGCCCCATGAAGCTGCTGTCGGTCAGGAACAGGTCCGGTTTGCGGGCATTAACCGTAAACTGCGGGAGCAATCGGTAGGGTTCACGTACCGGATTCTTCGAGTCAGGTTGCAAGGTCTGATACTGCTGGAAATTGGCCGTTGCATTCCACCAGCCGCCGCCACTGTAATTCAACACGCCCTGCTGTAACAATTGAGTCGTCGAGGTCGAACTGACACCTGTCGACAGATCGGTGTAGTAATTGTCGTCCGATACCTTGTTGTAGTTGATCGTGCCGCTCAAACCATTGGCCGTTGCCTGCTGATGTTGCAAGGAC
>JAIFNM010000244.1 GCA_020047725.1 Betaproteobacteria bacterium | reverse complement strand
CGCGTTCGGGCTGCCGTTCCCGGTGCCGGTGGTCGGGATGGCCTTGCTCTTCTTGACGCTGCTCGTCAAAGGCCGTGTCAGCACTGAGTTGAAGACGACTTCCTCCGCGTTGCTGCAACACCAGTCGCTGCTCTTCGTTCCTGCGGGAGCGGGGGTGATGCTGCATTTGCATCGCGTTGCCGCCGAGTGGCTGCCGATCACGCTTGCACTGGTGATCAGTACCTTTGCCGGGATGGCCGTGACGGCGCTGGTGCTCAAGGCGATGACGCGCAAAGCCGCCGTTGAAAGCGAAAAGGGCACGACATGACGTTGCTCTCAGTCTCTGAAATCTGGACTCCGCTTTCCAGCTCGCCGCTGCTCGGCCTGACGATCACGCTGCTCGCCTATCAACTGGCGCTGTGTGTATTCCGGCGCAGTGGTGGCAGTGCCTGGGCAAACCCGGTGCTGATCGCCATCGTTGTCATCACGGCCTTTCTGTGGCTGACCGGGCTGCCGTACGAGAGTTATTTCGAGGGCGCAAAGTTCATCCATTTCATGCTCGGACCGATCACCGTGGCGCTGGCCATCCCCTTGTTTTCCTACTGGGGCCGCCTCAAGCGCATGGCCTTCCCGCTGGTTGTCGCGCTACTCGCCGGGTCGGCCACGGCTGTTCTGACTGCTACGGGCATTGCCTGGGCGCTGGGGGCCTCGCCAGCCACCATTTATTCGCTGGCTCCCAAATCAGTAACAACACCGATTGCCATGGGCGTTGCCGAACGGATCGGCGGCATTCCTTCGCTCACCGCAGTGATGGTCATCCTGACCGGCATCATCGGCGCCATCGGTTTTCCGGCCGTGTTCCGCCTCCTTCGCGTGCGTGATCACGCCGCGCAGGGTTTCGCCATCGGCATCGCCGCGCACGGCCTCGGCACCGCACGCGCTTTTATGGTCAGCGAGGAAATGGGCGCGTTTTCGGCGCTGGCGATGGGACTCAACGGACTGTTGACGGCGGTGGTTCTGCCGTTGCTGCTCAGTCAGTAACACCGTAAAGCTCCCGATGCACACTGTTATTTTTGCCGTCCTCCTGCTGATCGCACTTCCGGTCCACGCGGCGAATGCCGAACTCGACACGGCGCGGATTTCCACTATTGCCGAAATGCTGCCCGCCACACCGGCCGGAATTGGTCCGGTATGTGCTGACCGTTCGGCATGGGGCCGGCCCGAGCTGGCCCAGCGCTTGGCCGCTGTCATCAAGGATGCAGAAAAGCGTCTGAATCAGACCTTCCCGGCCTGGGATGACGCCGCCTATCTGGAATACTCCAAAAACGGCCGTCGACCGAACGGCGAGCGCATGATGAACGCACGCAAGGCGTGGATCTACCCGCTGGTGCTGGCTGAATGCGTGGAGTACAAGGGTCGATTCTTGCCCGCCATTGAGCGCACGTTGAGCGAACTTGCCGCCCAGCCGAGCTGGACCTGGGCGGCGCACGACAAGAATCAGCGGAACTTTCGTGACCGTAATCACGATGTCGATCTGTTCTCTGCCGATACGGCGCATGAATTGGCGCAGACGCTATACATGCTGGGCGACACCTTGAGCCCTGAAGTCCGCCGGAAAACACTGGCTGAACTGGAAGCGCGCGTTTTCGCGCCCTTGCGCAAGAGTTTCGCGGGCATGAACAAGGATAACTGGTGGCTACATGCCGACCACAACTGGAACGCCGTCTGTCTGAAGGGAAGCGTTGCTGCCGCGCTCGCCGTCCTGCCGGACCGGCAAGATCGAGCGCTGTTCGCTGCCGCGGGCGAGCACTACATTCGTTACTACCTGGCGGGTTACCCGGCGGACGGTTACAGCCTTGAAGGGCCTGGCTACTGGAACTACGGGTTTTCGCACTTCGTTGAACTGCGCGAAGTCTTGATGCAGGCAACCGGGAAACAGCTTGATCTTTTTGCCGATCCACGCGTGCGACCCATCGCGCTTTACGGCGCCCGTATCGAAATGCTGCCGGGGAACATTGCTGCCTTCAGCGATGCCAGCCCCCGTGAAAAGATCGACGGCTTTACCCTCGCCTACAGCAACCAGGCGCTGACACTCGGTCTTCCGCTCAAGATGGAGACGTTTCCGATCAGCGCCGGTCGATCGCCCAACAGTGCGCCATTGTCCGTTGCGACCATGATGCTGTTTGCGCAACCGCAGGCAATGGCCGCTCAAGCCGAAGCCCTTGATCCGCTGCGCAGCTATTTCGATCAGGTCGGCGTGCTCGTTACCCGACCCGCGCCCGGATCAGGAAGCACGCTCGCTGCCAGCATCAAGGCCGGAGGCAACAGCAATCACAGCCACAACGACATCGGCTCCTGGAGCATTGCGCTTGGTGCCGAGCAACCGGCCGGCGACGTTGGTCGCCCGCCCTACACCAGCAAGACCTTCAGCAAGGAACGCTACACCATCAAGGCGATCAACTCCTATGGGCACCCGTTGCCGGTGGTTGCTGGCGAGTTGCAGGTGGATGCCAGACAGGTCAAGCCGCGCGTGCTCGCTACCCGTTTCACGCCGGAGACTGACGAAATCACCATCGACCTTGCCCCAGCCTATGCAGTCAAAGGGCTCGAAGCGCTTTCCAGAACCCTGCGCCATGATCGTGCCAATGGCGGCACCGTGTCGGTCGAGGATCGTTTTCAATTCGCCACGGCGCAAAGTTTTGAAACGTCGCTGACCACGCTGGGTGAATGGCAGCAACACGCCGATGGAACGCTGGTACTCTGGCAGACGAAGGAACGTTTGCATGTCCGCGTCACCGCTTCGGCGGCCTACGAGGTCAGTGCAGAAAAGATCAACGAAGACGATTACCCCTTCACCCGGATTGCCATCAGGCTGAAAGACAAGCAGGCATTGGGTTGGGTAAAGCTCGAAATGCGGAGAGAGTAACTGGCCATGGATGTGATGTATCGCGAAATAGCCCAGAAGCTGAAAGGTGCTTACCGGGTGCTGTTCATCACCGGAGCCGGCGTTTCTGCCGATTCAGGCCTGCCCACATACCGTGGCGTCGGCGGTTTGTACAACGATGGCGAAACGGAAGAAGGGCTGTCGATCGAAGACGCACTATCCGGCGACTGCTTTGCTACTCGGCCGGACATTACCTGGAAGTATCTGGCGCAAATCCAGCGCAACTGCCGCAGCGTCCAGCCCAATGCGGCGCATTTTGCGATTGCCGATCTCGAGCGCTCGCTGGAGGTGGTGGTTCTGACCCAAAACGTTGACGGATTGCACCTCCGGGCCGGCAGCACGAACGTCATCGAAATCCATGGCACGCTGAGCGAACGCTATTGCCCGCACTGTGGAACGGTTGCAGACGCCGAGGCGCCTGAAGAACCTCCGAGGTGCGTCGAATGTGGCGAAGTCGTTCGCCCGAAGATCGTTCTTTTTGGCGAAGCCTTGCCCGATGAGGCGACCGAGCGGCTTTACGAGGTGCTCGATCAGGGTTTCGACATGGTCTTCGTCATCGGCACCACGGCCGTCTTTCCCTATGTGGTCGAGCCGGTTGTCCAAGCCTTGCGCGCTGGCATTCCGACAGTAGAAATCAACCCGAGCCGGACGAAGCTGAGCGACCACGTGAGTTACTACATCCCGATGGGAGCCGCCGAAGCCATGACGGCGATTAGCGACCTGATGATCGTCGAGGTTCCTTGATCAGCGTGTTCCAGAGCACCTGCTGAAGAACGCCTATTCATGCGCCTTTCAGCGATGTTCAGTAGTGCGGAGGAATTTCGTCGCGCAGATTGCGCGGTTCGACCGGTTCGGCGTTGGACTGCATCTGCCCGTAAAGAAGCCGCAGTTGCGCCTGCAATAGATCGATCTGTTCCTGCTGCCGGTAAACGGTTCTATTCAATTCCTCGACCAGATCTTCGGTCAGGCTCAGCTTGATTTCCAACTCGGTCAGGCGCTCATTCATGGCACGGTCTTTCGGGTGCAGGTACAAAGTTACAAAGGGCGCTTCAAGGTAACACGATCAGCAAGGGCCGGACTATAATCCCACAGTCATCAGTGCAAAGGATCGTCTAATGTCGCTTGTTCCCTGCCGCGCCTGTGCTCAACAGGTTGATACGTCAGCGCTAGCCTGCCCTGGTTGTGGCGCTACCGATCCAGGTAAAAGGATCAGCCGCCAGCAGCGCAACGCCATCAGTTTCGTTTTTCAGTTGATTGTCTGGGCCACGCTGCTAGGTTTTGGCGGCTGGTACGTTTGGACAACCGCGATTCCAATGGCCAAGCAGTATCTCGTCAAACCGCAAACCGAACCGGTACCAGCGCCGGCCATCCGGCAGTAACAGCCAAACAGTTAATCTACAAAAAGTACGAACCACCAAGGCACCAAGAGCACCATGAGTGCACCAAGTTGTCATCTTGTTTTCTTGGTGAAACTTCGTGCTCATGGTGCCTTGGTGGTGAAGCATTCATCCATGCCTTTCAGCATGACCACCTACTCGTGCGATTCGACCTCAGCATCCGGCTCGCGGATGGCAGTGCTCGACGCGAGCATGACACGACGCGTTTCGGGTGTCTCCAGGCTGACGCGCCCCAGTTTCCCGTCACGATAATCCTGTAGCAACACGATTGATGCTTTTTCGAAATCGGGCTCACCACCACGCATGATCAAGCCGCGCCGCCTGGCAACACCTTCGACAACCGCTACGCCATCAAGCCCTTCAACCGGGAAACCATAACGTGCCGCAAGCAGTGCCGGATAGCGCGCCAGCAGAAGTCCAGCCAGGAAAACTGCTACTTCCTCGTCGATAATCGCGTTACGACCAACGGCATGACTCGCCGCGAGCATCAGTCCATCGCTTGGATATTCGATTTTCGGCCACATCAGCCCCGGCGTATCGACAATCGAATGGCGGACACTGATCTGATGGATCTGCTGCGATTTGGTGACCGCCGGCTCGTCGCCAACCTTGGCGATCTTGCGTTTGACCAGCGCATTCATCAGCGTCGATTTGCCGACGTTGGGAATCCCCATGATCATCATGCGCAACTGCTTGGTGTTGTCGTTGCGATGCGGCGCCAGACTCTGGCACAGTTTCGGCAGTCGTGCCACCTCGGTGTGGCTCTTGCTCGAAATCGCTACCGCCTTCACGCCCGGCTGCTGGTTGTAATACGCGAGCCACGCCTTGGTGACCTCGGGATCGGCCAGATCGGATTTGTTCAGCACCTTGAGACACGGCCGCTGCCGATGCAGGCGCAGTTCGCGCACGATCGGATTGGTGCTGGCTTCCGGCAGGCGAGCGTCCAGCACCTCGATCACTACATCGGTTGACGCCATCGTCTCGGCGGCTTTTTTGCGCGCCGAGGTCATGTGACCGGGATACCACTGAATTGCCATGAAGAATCTGACTCTCTGGAAAGTCCGCCATTATCCCATTTGTTCGACCGCTCAAGGTCATTGCGTCTAAAATGCCCGATTATTGCGACCGCACCATTGGAAACCCGTGCCCCTCATCCCCGAAATAAAACCCGAACAGTCCATCGAGTTACTCAAGGAACTGCACATCCTGACGCGCGACGGCAAGCTCAATCAGGACAGCCGTCGCAAGCTGAAACAGGTCTATCACCTGTTTAATTTCATCGAGCCGCTGCTCACCGAATTGCAGGGAGAGAAGGCCAACCTGACGCTGGCCGACCACGGCGCCGGCAAGTCCTATCTTGGTTTCATCCTCTACGACCTGTTTTTTAAAGCCAGGGAAGCCGGTCACATCTACGGCATCGAAACACGCCCGGAATTGGTCGAAAAATCCAGCGAACTGGCACTGCGCCTCAAATTCGAACGAATGAGCTTCCTCAATCTCAGCGTCGAGGACTCAATCGATTCGCCGGCACTGCCCGCGCAGATCGACATCGTCAGTGCCCTGCACGCCTGCAACACAGCTACCGACGACGCCATCCGCTTTGCCCTGCACAAGCAGGCTAAGTTCATCGTCCTCGTTCCCTGTTGCCAGGCCGAAGTCGCCGCCGTGCTGCGCAAGAACAAGAATGCTTCGTTTGCAAAAACACCGCTTTCGGAACTCTGGCGCCACCCGATCCATACCCGCGAATTCGGCAGCCAGCTGACCAACGCCCTGCGCTGCCTGATGCTTGAAGCGCATGGTTACCAGGTGACGGTAACCGAATTGGTCGGCTGGGAGCATTCAATGAAGAACGAATTGATCATTGCCCGGCACACTGGTCAGGTTCGAAAAAACGCTGAAAAACGACTGGAAGAAATTCTGCACGAACTCAATCTCGACGAGTTGCGCAGCCGCTTCATCGTCTCTGGAAAAAACGGCTGAACGCCACTGTCAAAACCAAGGAATCAACGTGGAAAACTGGATCACCCGCTTCGTCGCCATCCTCTGCGCCCTCGGCAGCACGGCCTTGTTCTGGACGCTCGGCGTGTTCGTTGCCGTGCCTTGGCACGAAGGCCGCATGCTGGCACTCAACCGGATGGAACTACAGGTTATCGGCGTGCCGCTGGTAGTAGGGCTCGCCGTGGCTTGGGGCGCACTGCACATCTTCGCAATCGCTGATCGCGTCAGCAGCCCCAGGATTTACTCAACAATCCGCGCGGTACTCATTGTCGCGTCAATAGCCGCCATGATCGGCGGCATATCGTGGACTCAGGCACGGATCGCCTGATCGAGCGACTCAGGCTGTCGTATTGACTCGTGTACCGACTGTCTGACCATTAAGATTGACCGTCGGCCGATTTCTTTCCGACTCGGAGCGTGCATTCGCCGCCGCCTCGTTCTCATCAACCGTTTGAGTCGTCTGTGCCTGTTGAGAACTTTGGGCCTGCTGAGTCTGCTGAGCTTGCTGCGTCTGTTGCTCCTGCTCCGGCTGACGAACGCGAGCTTGCGCCTGAACACTCGCTGACAAAGCAGCGTTTGAAGATAGAGAACCGATTTCCATAACCTACTCCTTCACTACCGGGATTGGCCAATTCCGACAGATTCATCTTAGACCATTATCGCGTCGTTTGCTCAACAACGGCTTTTCCACGCTGCCCGAACACCAGCCAGATCAGCGCAACCACGAACACGGCCAGCAAACCCAGCATGGCCAACGGATGGGCAAACATCAACCACAAACCAAGCAATACCAATGATTCTTCTCCCAATGAGACCAATATATTGCTGAATGGTTCGGGTGACAGATTGACGACAGCGCGCGTTCCCGCCTTGCCAAGATGCGACCCCGCCGCAAGACTGCCACCGATGATCGCCATGGCCAGTTGCCATTCGGTGCCCTGACCGCCCAGGGCCATGGCCGCCAGCGCTGCGCCGGCCGGAATACGGACAAAGGTATGAAGTCCATCCCACAGAGAATCGACAAAGGGCAATTTGTCGGCAAAAAACTCGACGAAAAGCATCAATCCGGCGGCGCCTAGAACCCAATGGTTTTCGAGAATACTCAGGCCATCAGGCAAGACAACCCAACCCAACCGGCCAGCAAGGCCAACGACGAACAGCGTCGAATAGAGACGAATACCCGAAGCCCAACCCAGGCCGGCGGCAATCGCCAGCAAACTGGCCAGATCAGTGGAAGAAAAAACGCCGCCAGAGTATTCCATCGAAATCGTTGTCCTGAACTCTGCGCCAACAGACGCAGGAAGAAGCATAATATTCTGCAAATCGAATTCAAACCAACTCCGATCAATCCATCCCATAATTTTCGAGATTGACCATGAGCACAAAGGCCAGACGCCGAACATTGATCATCGGGATCACCCTCACGGCTGTGTTGCTTACCGGCTTTGCTGCCTTCCAGTTTGCCATTCAGGCACTCAAGGGACAGGTCGAAAAAGCGCTCGGACCTCACGGTGAAGTCAAGGAAATCCGGGTAAGCCTGAGCGGTGTGGAAGCTATAGGCATTCGCATCCGTGCGCCGCAAGGCAAGGACAAAAAGACCGCCTGGCCAGCCGAAGACGAGTTACGCGCTGAGCGCATTCTGATCGTTCCCGCCATTGTTGACTTGCTCACGGCCCGCGTGGCGCTGAACACCATCAAGGTCGAAGGCGCCTACATTTCGATGCTTCGCACCAAGGACGGACGCATGAAAGTGCTGCCAAGCCTGCTCGACAACCCGGCGCCACCGGATGGATCGACCAGGGCAGACAAGAAGGACCCGGGTGCCGCGACGCCTATCAGCATCGGCAAGGTCGAGTTGGTCAACGGCACGATTGAATTCTTTGACGCTACCGTCCAGCAACCACCGCTCAAGCTGCGACTGGAGCAAATCAACGCGACCGTTGGGAAGATTCAGCTGCCCGACCTCAAAGGCCAGAGCCAGATCAAGCTGGATGGAATTCTCAAAGGAGTTCGCCAGGACGGGAAGATCGAAATTTCCGGCAGTATCGAGCTGGCAACCAAGGAAATGGCGATAGCAACCCGCCTGAACGGTGTTGATCTGGTCACGCTCCAACCCTACCTGATCAAAGCCACTGAAAGCGGCGTAAAGAAGGGAACGCTCGACCTTGACCTCAAATCGTCCATCCGGAAAGGGCTGCTTTATGCCCCGGGAACGTTGACTCTCAGCGACCTGGAGCTTGCGTCGACCGCATCGTCTGGAACGATCATGGGAATGCCGCGCAACGCGGCGGTCGCCATGATGAAAAACCGCAACGGCAAGATTTCCGTCAAGTTTGCCCTTGAAGGCAACATCAACGATCCACATTTTTCTCTCAACGAAAACCTGACAACCCGCATCGGCACTTCGATAGCCAAAACACTCGGTGTCAGTGTCGAAGGTCTGGCCAAAGGCGTTGGAAGCGTCGGCAGCGGCACCGTCAAGGGCATCATCGATTCGCTGGGCAAGCTGAACCAGAAATAAAATTCAGATTCAGTATTCTGCAACAAATCTTTCCGACCCAAGGAGTGACCATGAAAACCCGACGCAATATCCGCCATACGTTCTCGCTAATCGTTGCTGGAATCGCAGCCACCAGCTTCGCGGGAACCGTACTGGCCGCCGACATGCCCAAGCGCAAACCCGGCTTGTGGGAAATCAAGATGCTCATGGAAGGCGCACCAAGTATGGGACCAATACAGCAATGTATCGACCAGAACACCGACAACATGATGCAACAACAGGCCAAAGGAAAAGCGGACTGTAGCGTCATGGATATCAAGCCTTCGGGCAACAAGGTCACGATCCATTCCGTCTGCAAGATGGAAGGAAGCACGGCGACGACTGATGGTGTTTTCGAGGGTGCTTTCGACTCAAGCTACAAGGGAACGATGAAAACGCGCTTCAACCCGCCCATGCAGGGCATGAGCGAATCAAACATGACTCAGGAAGCGCGCTGGCTCGGCCCATGCAAACCGGGCCAGAAACCAGGTGATGTGATCATGCCGAACATGGGCGGCATGAACATCAACGACATGAAGGACCCAAAAATGAAGGAAATGATGAAGAAGCACCAACAGCAGCAATAAGTTACTTCGCTGAAAACGGAGTCCTGATCATGTTCAGCAACTCCACCGTGGCCCGGGCAGGATCATCCTGCCCGCAGATCGCAGATACGACGGCCACCCCTTTGGCCCCCGCCTGCATCAGCGGCAGACAATTGCCGAGCTGAATGCCGCCAATTGCCACCACCGGACGCCAGCTTTTCTCCACCAGCTCGGCAAAAGCCGTCAGCCCGACAACCGGCGCCGCATCCAGCTTGGTCCCGGTCGGATAAGCCGGGCCGATGCCCAGATAATCCACCGCTTCATTCGGCACAGCCGCTAGCTGTTCGGCATTGGTGACCGACAAGCCCAGCCATTTGTCCGGCCCGATCAGTTGCCGCACCACCTCGGCGGGCAAATCGTCCTGACCGACATGCACGCCGTCTGCATCAACCGCCAGCGCGATATCGATGTGGTCGTTGATGATCAATGGCACGCCCAGCGGCGCCAGCACGGCCTTGAGCTCGAGCGCCGTTTCCAGCCACTGGCGTTTCTTCCATTTGGGAGCGCGCAATTGCACGACCGTCGCGCCGTTCTCGGCGGCCAGCCGGGCGGTACCCACCATTCCTGCCGGTCCACCACACAGGTCGGGGTCGAGCACCAGATAAAGCGAAAGATCCAGTGGTTGCATTCCCGCTTTCATTCCTGTTTTCATTCCTGTTTTCATTTCGACTCATCCAGCAATTTTTCTGGGCTCAAGAGGTACAGCGCATCCAGGAAATCCGCCTTGAATGAGCCTGGGCCACGACTGCTCTTGGCCGCGCGCGCGCCACAGATTCCGGCTACTGCACACGCGGATGCGACGGCATTGAGCCGGTTCGGCGCATGCGCGGTAAATGCCGCCACCAGCGCCGACAAGGCGCAACCGGTGCCAACCAAGCGCGTCATCACCGGGTGACCCCACGGTGTAGCCCAGGTAGTTGTGCCGTCGGTGATGAAATCCGTTTCCCCGGTCACGGCGACCACGGCACCGGTTGAACGTGCCAGTTGCTCGGCAGCTTCAATCGCCAAATCCGAACCGGCAGTCGAATCCACACCTCGGCCAACGCCGGCGAAACCGGCCAGAGCGAGGATTTCCGAGGCATTGCCACGAATTGCGGCCGGCTTGCTCGTCAGAAAATCGCGGCAGGCTTCCGTGCGATAGGCCAGTACGCCGACGGCCACCGGATCAAGCGTCCACGGCACCCCCGCCTTGTTGGCCGCGGCTACGGCCTGTTTCATCGCCTCCAGTCGGGAGGGATACAGTGTTCCGACGTTGATCAGCAGCGCACCCGAAATCGAAGCGAACACCTCGACCTCTTCCTCGGCGACGATCATCGCTGGCGAAGCACCGACAGCAAGCAGTACATTGGCGGTGATTTCCTGAACCACTTCGTTGGTCAGCAAATGAACCAGGGGGTTGGTTGCGCGCAGGCGGGTGAGTTCGTCTGCAATGAGTTCTACGGGAAGCGTTTTCACCATGATCGGAGGAGTTCCTGAAATTCAACGGATCGCAAGTATAGCGCCCGACAACAAGCCAAAACAGAAGGCAGATTGCACAGAACGATCAAGGCGCTACGAACATCACGACGGGTTCAATCCGGACCGCGTCGCCTTCGCCGGTAATCAGCATTTCGCCGTCCTGTATCATGCATTGCAGGGACATCGCGCGATTCGTCAGTGCCGCGAGGGCCTGAGTATCCTCGGACGACAGCCGGAAAACCGTCAGATTCGGCAATTTCTCCAGCGTCGCGCGGTTCTGTTCCCACCACACGTCAACCACGCGATCACCATAGCAAAAGACGATCACTTTTCCGGCACGGCCAGAGGCCTTGCGCAGCCAGCGCTCGTCGGGCTGCCCGACGACAATCCAGAGATTTATCACGCCGGTCAGATCCTTGAGCCAAAGGTCCGGTTCCTCGTCGGTTGACAAGCCCTTGCCGAAAACCAGCGCTTCGTCCGCGTAGCGCATGAACGCCAGCAGGCGAACCATCATGCGCACATCGTTTTCGGACGGGTGCCGGGCCAGTGTCAACGCATAGTTCTCGTAATGGTTGCGATCCATGTCCGCAAGCGAGAGATCAACCTTGAATATCGTTGCCTTGAGTGCCATCGTAATCTGCTTTGAACCTTGCTTGAATAGTGCTTGAAACGCAGACGCTGCCAGTAATATTTGCTAACAGATCGGCAGGCCAGCGTAACGTGGGGAAGAATGAAGGCCGCTATACTAGCGGAAATTCAGAGCCGACCACCGACCCAATGCGTCCACACTACCTGTTTCTGCCCTTCGCCCTTGTTGCCAGCACCCTCGCCAGCGGAGCGATGGCTTTCGGCCTGAGTGATCCGTTCAGCACCGAAGCCATCACACCGCCGCGCTCTCTGCTCTCGCCGACCACTGACAGCACCAACGCACCCTGCAAAGAGCTGCCGCCAGAGGCGATCTTTGGCGTGCTTGAAGTGGTTGATCTGGCCCTCTGCCAGAACCCGAAAACCCATGAGTCGTGGGCCAACGCCCGAGCGCAGGCAGCGCAGGTCGGCGTTGCGCAGTCGGTTTTCCTGCCCGGACTGGACGCCAAACTCGCTGTCAGCCGGGCCGACTCCGGGACCCAAACTGTCAATCAACGCAGCGCTTCGCTGACACTCTCCTGGCTGCTTTACGACTTTGGTGCGCGTTCGGCCAACCTTGAAAACGCCCGACAGCTTCTCAGCGCAGCGTCTTCAACGCTCGACGCCACCGTGCAAGCGGTTTTCCTGAGCGCCCTGCAGTCTTTCTACAACACCCAGGCGGCGCGTGCCGCCGTGAGCGCCGCGCTGGAATCCGAAAAAGCCAGTCGCGAGAGTTTCACCGCCGCTGAAGTCCGTTACAAGGTCGGCACGGGAACACCGGCTGACCGACTGCAAGCGCAAACCGCCTGGTCGCAGGCCATGCTAAATCGCATCAAGGCCGAAGGCACGCTCAAGAATGCCTACGGCACGCTGGCCAACGTCATGGGCCTTGATGCCAGCCAGCCGCTGAAGCTGGCCGAAATCGGCGAAGCCACGCCCGATGCTTCTTTTGAGCGTGATATCGAGGCGTTGATTGCCGAAGCGCGTAATCGCCGCCCCGATCTCAGGGCCGCTGAAGCCCAAGTCAAGGCCGCCCAGTCAAACATCGATTTCACCCGCGCCTCCGGCTTGCCCACGGTGTCGCTAAGCACCGGCCCAAGCTGGGTTGATAGCGGCAACATCACCAGCAACAGCAGTTCAATCGGACTAACGCTCACGGTGCCGATTTTTTCCGGCTTCAATACCACCTACAAGATTCGTTCTGCGCAGGCCCGCGCCGAAGTTGCCAGCGCCCAGCGCGACAACGTCCGCCTGCAGGTTGCACTCGATGTCTGGACGGCCTACCAGAACCTGATGACAGCCACCCAGACCATCCGGACGACGGGCGATCTGCTGGCCAGCGCCGAACAATCCGAACGTGTCGCGCTCGGCCGTTACAAGGCCGGCGTCGGCAACATCCTTGACGTGCTCAACGCCCAGAGCGCCCTGGCGGCGGCGCGCGTGCAACGCATCCAGGCGCAACTCGACTGGAACGTCTCGCGTGCTTCGCTGGCCAAAGCCGTTGGCACACTCGACAGCCGCCTGCTCAACCCTGCTGCAGAATCGAAAATTCCATGAAGCCGATATTGAAGATATCCCTCATCACTCTCGTCGTGGCCGCCCTGATTGGCAGCGGCATCTACGGATATCGCCGCAGCACAGCCCTGACGCTTGAGCAACGCTACCGGATTCAGGCGGTCGAGAAGGGCGACATCATGCAGACCGTTTCGGCCAACGGTACGCTCAACCCGGTCGTTCTGGTCAATGTCGGCACTCAAGTTTCCGGCACGGTCACCAAGCTTTATGTCGACTTCAATGACACGGTCGAAAAAGGACAGCCGCTTCTCGAACTCGACCGTTCGCTGCTGGCCGCACAGGCTCGGCAATCCACCGCCAACATCGGCAATATTTCGGCCACGCTCGAACTGGCGAGGGCCAACGAAACGCGCATGAAAGAACTGTTTGCCCAGGAATACGTTTCGCGCCAGGAAATGGACCAGGCCACGCAGGCACGCAAATCGGCCGACGCGCAACTGGCGCAGGCGAGAGCGGCAGCCGACAAGGATCAGGTCAACCTCAACTACACGACGATCCGCTCGCCGGTTTCCGGCATCGTTGTTGATCGCGTGGTGGACCTCGGGCAGACCGTCGCCGCCAGCCTGCAAACGCCGACGCTGATCAAGATTGCGCAGGACCTCTCCGAAATGCGTATCGACTCCAGCTTTGCGGAAGCCGATATCGGCAAGATCAAGGTCAGCCAGAAAGTGCGCTTTACGGTCGACGCCTTCCCCGACAAAAATTTCTCGGGCGAGGTACAGCAGATCCGGATGAATCCGACAACCACACAGAACGTCGTCACCTACAATGTCCGTGTTTCGCTGCAAAACCCGGAACACATCCTGCTGCCGGGCATGACGGCCTACGTCAACATCGTCGTCGCCCGGCGCAATGAGGTGCTGATGGTGCCCAATGCCGCCCTGCGCTTCAAGCCTGCCGACGCCGAGGAGAAAAAGACGGCCGAGCCAGCCACTGCAAGGCCGGCCCGTAACGGCCCGCCGAGTGGTGGTAACGCCAGTGGCGAGCGACGTTCCGGCGAAGGTCGAGGCAAAAAACGCGATGGCAGCAGCGGTACGGTCTACGTCGTTGAAGGCGAAACGCTCAAACCGATCAGCGTGCAGCTCGGCATTACCGACAATCGCAACACCGAAGTTTCCGACAGCGAACTGAAAGCGGGCGACCGCGTGGTGATTGGAGACAATCCCACCACTGTAACCAGCAAGCCAAGCAGCGTGGGCATGAGGCTGTTCTGATGTCTGAAGCCGTTATTCGCGTGGTCGGGCTGGGCAAGTCCTACGTTACGGCGGCGGGACTTTTCCCGGCACTCAAGGGTGTCGATCTGACCATCGACCGAGGCGAATACGTAGCCATCATGGGCCCGTCCGGTTCCGGCAAATCAACCTTCATGAACCTGCTCGGCTGCCTTGACAAACCGACGTCGGGCGACTATTTCCTGGTCGAACGCAATGTTGCGCAGATGCCCGGCGACGAACTGGCGATCCTGCGCAATCGCACCATCGGCTTTGTCTTCCAGGGCTTCAATCTGTTGCCGCGCAGTTCGCTGGAGGACAACGTCGGGCTTCCGCTCGTCTATTCGCACATCAAGCGCGAACCGCGCCGGAAAAAGGCCCGCGAGATGCTTGCCCGCGTCGGGCTGGAAGGCTACGCCAACTCGCTTCCCGCGCGGATTTCCGGTGGTCAGCAACAGCGTGTAGCCATCGCCCGGGCACTGATCAACTCGCCCAGCCTGATCCTCGCCGACGAGCCGACCGGCAACCTCGACAGCCACACCAGCGAGGAAATCATGGAGCTCTTCGGGCAGCTTAACGACGAAGGCATTACCGTCATCCTGGTCACGCACGAAGCCGACATCGCCGCGCACGCACGCCGGCAAGTGCGCTTCCTCGACGGCCACATTGTCAGCGACCTGCAGACATCGGGCCGCGGGAGCAACGCATGCTAGGTCCGATGCTTGGTGAAGCCTGGCACGCCATGGGCTCGAACCGCATGCGCACAGCGCTGACCATGCTCGGCATGGTGATCGGAGTCGGCTCGGTGGTACTGATGATGGCCATCGGCCAGGGCGCGCAATTTGCCGTCGCGCAAACAATCAGTACGATGGGCAGCAACCTGTACATCATCATTGCCGGTACGACGCAGACCGGCGGCGCCCGTTCCGGTGGCGGCTTCGGGTTTACGCTCAGGGTCGCCGACGGCGAGGCCATTGCCGAACTTGATGACGTGAAGATCGTGGCCCCCGTCCATCAGGGAACGCAGCAACTGGTGTACGGTTCGAAGAACTGGAGCGCCTCGGTCGTCGGCACTACAGCGTCCTATCTCGATGCCCGCGCCTGGGCCCTGACCAGCGGCTACGTCTTCGGCGATTCCGACGTGCGCTCGGCCACCCGCGTGGCGCTGCTCGGCAAGACAGTGGTCGAGAACCTGTTCGATCCCGGCGAAAGCCCGGTTGGCAAGACCATCCGCGTGCGCAATACGCCCTTCACGGTCATCGGCACGCTCGCTGCCAAGGGCCAGAATCTCGACGGCCGCGACCAGGACGACACCATCATCGTTCCGCTAACCACTGCCCAGCGCAAGCTTTTCGGCGTACCGTTCGCGGGTTCGGTACGTTCGATCATGGTTCAGGCCAGTTCGGCCGAGGCCATGCCGTCGGTCGAGAAATCGGTTACCGCCCTGCTCCGCCAGCGCCATCGCCTGCGCGACGATCAGGACGACGATTTCTACATCCGCAACCTCGCTGCCGCCGCCGATTCGGCGGCCGAAACCACACGCGTCATGTCGATGCTGCTTGGTGCAATAGCCTCAGTCTCGCTGCTCGTTGGCGGCATCGGCATCATGAACATCATGCTCGTCTCGGTCACCGAACGGACCCGCGAAATTGGCGTCCGCATGGCCATCGGCGCGCGTCAGAGAGATATCCTGACCCAGTTCCTTCTTGAAGCGATCATGATCTCTATCACCGGCTGCCTGATCGGCCTGCTGCTCGGCATCGGAGGTGCGCTGCTGGTCAACGCCATAACCGATATGGTCATCGTCATTTCAGGCGGTTCGGTCCTTGTCGCCTTTGGCGTTGCAGCAGCAGTTGGCGTATTCTTCGGCTTTTATCCGGCCCGCAAGGCCGCGGCACTCGACCCGATCGAGGCGCTGCGTTACCAATAGACAAGGATTTGCAATGCCCATCTACCGTCTCGGCGACCTCACGCCGCAGATTGACCCACAAAGCTGGGTCGCGCCCAACGCCACCGTAATCGGCCAGGTTCACCTTGCACGAAACGTTTCGATCTGGTGGAACGCCACGCTGCGCGGCGATACCGACAAGATCATCATCGGCGAGAACAGCAATATCCAGGACGGCTCCACCCTGCACACCGACCCCGGTTTGGTACTGCGTATTGGCCGAAACGTCACTGTGGGCCACATGGTCATCCTGCACGGATGCACGATTGGCGACGGTTGCCTGATCGGCATGGGCGCGACGCTGCT
>JAIFNM010000289.1 GCA_020047725.1 Betaproteobacteria bacterium | reverse complement strand
ATTTCAGTGTTAGCTGAAACCTCGGGCAAATCAGCCGGCAAGGCGTTTGGCTGCCCCACGTAAACCGAGCCATCCGTTATTCGTATCGGAACAATCGAGAAGCGGCTGCCGATATTGACCTCCTTCTTGTACGACCCCGTGCCAGTCTGGAACTCAACCATCTGTACGCCTTGTGGCAGCGTGGCGCGAGCCACTGAAATCCGCTCGGGTAAGGTACGCCAACTCCGATCATCCGCTTGTTCGCTAACCACCGTCGCAACGTTGGTCAAGACACCCAATACGACTCCGCCCTTGTAGGCCTGATCCTGAGCAACCGACTTGACCACCGCGCGAATCACGGTGCGCAGGAGAATACCGGGCATCTGATCCTTCAACTGTCGCCGGGCCATCGCGTCTATATTGCTCAGTGTCTCAACCGGTAACTGCTTGCCAGCGACCGAAACCGAAGACGGAACAAAGCCCTTGTTCTCAGACTTGAGCAAGGGGAAAGAAAGCGGGGTAACCATGAACCCACTCTGCCGCGGAATAGGGATCGGGATCGTGATTGACTTCCAGGAAGGCGCAAACCCGGACTCGATGACGAAAAGCACGTCCGACTCCTTCGGGCCAGGACGACGGCGACCAACCTCTTTTAGCCCAGTCTGGACGATACGGGAATTCGGGGCCAAGCGGAGTGCATTGCGATAGCCCGGTTCAGCAAGAGAAGGTTCTCCAGTGACTTCAAAAAAGTAACCCGCAAGGTAATGTGAAAAGGCATTCTGGAAGCCGTTCTTCAAGCTGTTGACCTCGGGCGTATCCAGTTCGGTCATCGGATAGTCCTTCATCTGCTTGACATCAACCGTTGCATTTTGAGCTTTGGCATCTTCCTGCAGCTTGTCATACTCTTTCTCGCGGAAGCTCTCGATCAGCTTTTCGCGCTCATACGTCTTTTTCATCTCGATGCGAGCCAGATCGTAGTTGCCCTGCATGACGTGGCTCAAGGTCAGATTGGTGGACAACATCACCTTCTCGTAATCCTGTCCATCATAGCGTCTGGTCTTGTCGTTGATCAGAAAACTCCCGACATCACCAATCACTTTAGAGGCATCCGCTTTTACGCTGTCTTCCCATTCGCGAACGAATTCATCCGCCTTCAGCCAGGTATCCCGTCCTGCAGGGTAGTCACCATCCAGCGTCAGCAATTCGCCTTTTTCAAGGTAGTAAAGAATATCTTTGTCTTTGGTGATGACACCCGGCTCATTGTTCTTTTCCAGTTGTTGCAGCGCCTGTTTGACAGCACCAGCCTTGACCAGACTGACCGTCTCCTTGAGTTCGCCATCGTACTGACGCGCTGGATTGGCGACGCAACCAGCCAATAGGGAGCTAACGAACACAACTGGCACTAAGCCTCTGAAGAGCATGAACAGACACCTATAAAGATCGAACCAAGGCCGCATCAACGTAAGAATCCGCGGTCACCCACACATGTTTGTACCAAACTACGGAACTACAACAAAATTCACTCTCGTTGGCAAATCGCCACATTACTTCTATTCATCGTCCCGGAGCCCAGCAATATTGCGAATCTGGCTCAGACTATCCGGTGCCAGATCCTGCATGATTTCCACGAAACTCTTGTTGATCAGGCGTTGCGCTCGTCGAATTAATAGCGGTGCGGGGTTCCCCGGCTCGGTAAGCTCAAAAAACCTGCACACGGAGTCGAGTACACGCATCGCATCAGCACTACTACGAATTTCCCCGGCCACCGCCGGACGAAGCGTAGCGGGCTCCACAGGGGCGCCCGCAACAACTTCACTGCCGTCCTGAACCGGATCTCCCGGCTCACCAGTTGCATTGCTACAGGCCTGGACCACGGCTTTCAGAATACCCGACAAGGGCCGCAAATCAGTAGCGCGGTCGGTACCAACCTTGTCCGACAACAGCGAATAAATCGAATTGACCAGACCAACGCAGACACGAGCTACATCTAACAAACTACCATCCTGTGTGCCAGCCGCGGCTATGGCGCTTTCGATTTGCGCCGGACTCAATACGGTGTCACCTTTGCCCGGCTGCAGCTTCCCGGATGCAACCAGAATGTCACGCACGGACACTCGTCCGTGCGGACCGGATGCCACCACCAGGGCACTGCGCACATCCAGCAACAGTGCCTCGGAATCACCGAGTGGTGCCAGTGCGTTCAAGCGGATAATAATGTCTTCTGGATCATCCGGATCAGGAACCGGGTGTACGAAGTCCCAGTAACGGTCCAACAGACCGTGCAGGAGCGTCAGTCCGTCGCACAGACCCGGGAGGTTGTTTCGCCTGACCAGAGCACGGGCAAGCAGCACGGCGACCCGCAAGTCCTTTGAACGTTGCAGGAGAGCCTCAGCCTGTTTCCGAACGTCAGCCCAATCAGGCTGTTCTGCCGGAATGATCGTCTCGCCAATCTGCTGTTCCGGCTTGACCCGCGCTGCCGACTCAAGGGCGATGTACTGAGGGTCGTATTCGAGATCTGGCCCGCATGGAGATCCATCGGCGAACGCCGCGAGAAGATTTTCGATACCATTCATAACGATCCCCCTTTGAGGTACCGACATTGAGTCGGTACAGGTTCCCAGAATACCTTGTTCGGACGTAAGACCGCGAGACATCCTGCCTGGCGACTGAACGCTCTACAACTGACGCTGCCCAACCCAGGGTGAACATGACTTCATCAGCAGATATTTGCATTGAATCAATATTAGATTTGATATGCTACAGTATAGACAGTTCAATTCCAAAGACTTGACAGCAGCAAAACCGGCGATAGCCTTCGTTACCAGACTGCCATTTTTCTGAAATGATGTACCGAGATGGATTGGACCGCACGACCAGCAAATGATTGACGCTGGCGTGCGAGAAAAGGCAGAAAAGAAGGTGCTTTCGAAGTTGCTGACGGGCTGCAGTTATCGAGCCTGACTCAGCCTGAATTCTCTAACGGAGTAAGGGGATGGATATGGCAGTGCAGACGCGTTTCCGAGCCACTTTCGGCGCAGCGTTAGCGTCGCTCTTTTTGTCTCTGGCGCTCGTCGGTTGCGCCAAACCGCCGCCCCCTCCTCCCAAACCGACTGTTCTCCAGATCAGTCTGGCCGTTGACCTCAACGCCAATCCGGACGCGCGCGGCAGAGCCTCACCTGTCGTGGCTCGAATGCTCGAACTTAAGAGTCTGGCCGCGTTTCAGAGTACGGATTTCTTTTCCCTATTCGATCATGAAAAGGACGCACTCGGGAGCGAACTGGTCGCTAAGGAAGAATTTCTCCTCCAGCCTGGCGAAAACCAGCAATTCTCACGCGAGTTGCAGCCAGATACCCGCTTTGTGGCCGTACTTGCGGCCTATCGGGACATCGAGCGCTCGCGTTGGCGGGCATCAATCCCGATAACCCTAAACGAGACTACTCCGGTCATCATCAGTGTTCGGGAGCGAGATATCGTGCTCACCCAATCAACTCGAAAATAGTGACCGGTGACACCCGGACTCATAGCCAAACAATAGGAAATACGCCATGTCGAGGGAACGCAAGGTCATCTGGTCTGAAGGAATGTTCCTGCAACCGCAGCACTTCCAGCAGCATGACCGTTACCTTGAAAAGCTGGTCGAATCGCGGGTTGGTCCTGTTGTTACTAATGGCTGGGGCTTCGTCAGACTGAGTGTCGATGAATCGTCGCTGGCCTTGGGCAAACTGGCGCTCTCCTCAGCCAGCGGAATCTTCCCTGATGGGACTCCATTTGACTTCCCCTCCAGTCAGGATGCCCCCGTCCCACTCGATGTCCCGGCCAATGCCAAGGATCAGCTGGTCGTTCTCGCCATTCCGCTGCGTCGTCCAGACGGCAAGGAAGCCGAGTTCGAAAACACGGATGCTTCAAGTCTTGCACGCTACAGCGTTGCTGAGTTCGAAATCCCGGACAATACGGCAGAAAACCTGGCCCGAATTCAGGTTGGTCAGTTACGCATGCGTCTTATGCTGCAAAGCGAGGTGACCGATGCCTACGCGTGCCTCGGCGTCGTGCGACTGATCGAACGGCGCGCCAACAATGAACTGGTAGTCGACAAGCGTTTTATTCCCCCGACCCTCAGGGTAAGTGAAAACGTGCTGCTGGCCGGCTACGCACGTGAAGTGGCTGGCATGCTACATCAGCGCGGCGAAGAACTTGCGGCGCAAGTAACGCAGCCTGGCCGGGGCGGTGTTGGCGAAATTGCCGATTTCCTTTTGTTGCAGACCGTCAATCGCTATGAGCCGGTTTTGGTTAGCTACACGCGCACGAGCGTACTTCATCCGGAACGCCTGTTCCTTGCCTGCCTGCAGTTGGCCGGAGAGTTATCGACGTTCAGCCGCGAGAACCGGCGTGTACCGTCCTATCCGGATTATCTGCACGACAATCTGGAAAAGTCATTCACCCCACTGATCGATGACCTGCGACGCTCGCTGAGCATGGTATTGCACCGAAGCGCGGTGCCCATCGATTTGCAGGATCGCAAGTTCGGGGTACGCGTCGCGATCATTTCCGATCAGGACCTTTTGAAGAGCGCGAGCTTTGTGCTTGCCGTCAATGCGCAGATATCGCCTGAAATCCTGCGCACACGCTTCCCGTCGCAGGTCAAGATTGGTCCGGTTGAGCGGATTCGCGACCTAGTCAACCTTCAGTTGCCGGGCATTCCGCTACGTGCAATGCCCGTTGCGCCCAGGCAGATTCCGTTCCACGCCGGATTCAACTACTTCGAGCTCGAACGCGGCGGCGAATTGTGGGACCAGCTGCAACGATCCGGTGGAATGGCAATGCACATTGCAGGCGAATTCCCCGGGCTCGAACTTGAATTCTGGGGAATCAAAGGATAACCATGAGCCAAGACGATCCTTTTTCGGTACCCGAGTCGGATCATACAATCATCATGCCGACCCCCGGCAGGCGTGCAGCCGCACAGCCGGCTACCCCATCCGCCCCCCCACGCGAAGCCATGCCGAACCGGCCACTGCCTGAGACGAGCGGCCTCAACCCGCTGTTGGCAGCGGCCAACCCGCTGCTGGATGTTGTGCCGCAACTGCGAGCCACCTTGCAGCATCCGGACCCGGCCGGTCTGCGCGAGTTTCTCGCACAAGGCATAAAAACCTTCGAAGCGCGTGCGCAAGCCGGCGGCGTTCGGCCTGAGAAAGTGGTCGCGGCACGTTATGCGCTGTGTACCCTGCTGGACGAAGCGATCGCGTCGACACCGTGGGGTGGCTCGGGAACTTGGGCCAAACAAAGTCTTCTGGTCATGTTTCACAATGAAGGCTGGGGCGGCGAGAAATTCTTCCAGCTACTATCCAAGCTTGCCGAGGATCCGGCCAGCAATCGCGACCTGCTGGAGCTGATGTATGTCTGCCTCGCTCTGGGATTCAAAGGCCGTTACCAGGTGCAGGACAATGGCAAGGAAGCGCTTGAAACCCTGCGCGAGCGGCTAGCCCAGATGTTGCGCAAGCAACAGGGCGACTATGAACGCGCGCTCTCTCCGCACTGGCGGGGCGTCAACTCACAGCGAAAAACCATGTTCACTGCATTGCCCTTGTGGATCGCGCTGGGTGGCCTCGGGCTGATCATGCTGGGAACGTACTTCGGGTTGAGTTACGTCCTGAATGAGAAATCCGATCCGGTCTATACCCAGATACAGGCCTTGCGCGTTCAATCTGCTGCACCCGCCACTCAGCCCAAACCCCCTCCGCTGGGTCAAAAGCCGAGACTGGCGGGATTCCTCGAGCCGGAAATCAAGAAGGGGCTGGTCGCCGTTCGTGACGAGGAAAACCGCAGTGTTGTTACGATCCTTGGTGACGGCTTGTTCGCCCCTGGCAGCGCCACGATTTCGGCCGCGTATCTCGTTCCGCTGCAACGCGTAGCCGAGGCACTGGAAGGCCAGCCAGGCCAAGTGCGCGTGATCGGACACACCGACAATCAGCCGATCCGCTCAACCCGCTTTCCGTCCAACTGGCATTTGTCGCAAGAACGGGCGCAGTCTGTCATGGCCCTACTCAAGGAAAAGTCACGGACGCCAGCCCGTTATAGCGCTGACGGGCGCGCCGATGCGGAACCGCTTGGTCCCAACACCACAGCCGCGCAGCGCGCACTGAACCGACGCGTTGAAATCGTGCTTGCCACATCAACGGCCGGGGGAGGCTAGCATAGCGCCCTGCCCCCGTCTTTCAACAGCCCTATCAATTCGCAAGGTTTGAACGACGATGAAAAAGCTGCTTTCGCTGATTTTCAACCGATGGGTCATGGCGCTGCTGGGTCTTTGCGCCATCGGTCTGCTGATATGGTTTGTCGGTCCGCTCATATCGATCGCCGATTATCGCCCCCTCGATTCGGAGCTGGTACGCACTATTCTGATCGCGCTGATCGCTTTGATCTATGTTGCCAAGCTATTGTGGAACGTCTTCAAGGCCAAGCAAGCCAATGCCAACCTGATGGAAGGCCTGGTCAAACAGGGAACGCAACAAACTCCGGGTGAGAATCAGCCAAGCGCTGAAGAGGTCGCGGCGCTGGGTAAGCGATTTGAAGAAGCGATTGCCGTTCTGAAGCAGTCGCAGTTCGGTCAGGATGGAAACAAATCACTTTCCGGCACTTTCGGCCGTTTCACCCGGCAATGGGTTTATGAGCTTCCGTGGTACATCTTTATCGGCGCACCGGGTTCGGGGAAGACCACCGCACTGGTCAATTCGGGTTTGAAATTCCCTCTCGCCGACAAGTTTGGTCAAGGCTCGATACGTGGCGTGGGTGGCACCCGCAATTGCGACTGGTGGTTTACCAATGACGCCGTGCTGCTCGATACGGCGGGCCGCTACACCACGCAGGAAAGCAACCAAGCCGTCGATAGCGCGGCGTGGTCGGGGTTCTTGCAGTTACTGAAGAAATACCGGGGCCGACGTCCAATCAACGGCGTTTTGCTGACCTTGAGCGTATCCGACTTGCTTGAACAAAATGCGGCGCAACGGGAACGGCACATTGACGCCTTGCGCAAGCGGATCGAAGAATTGCACAAGGAACTGAATATCCGCTTTCCGCTCTATGTACTTATCACCAAAACCGATTTGCTGGCCGGCTTCATGGAATTCTTCGGTGAATTCAGCAAGGAAGAACGCGAGCAGATATGGGGCTCCTCGTTCCCGTACTCTGAAGGCGCTGCCGAAGCGCAGGCACTGCCCGATTTTGCAAACGAATTCAACGCGCTGGAGGAGCGCATCAACGACCGGCTAGTCGACCGCCTGCAACAGGAACGCGATCCGCAAAAGCGCGCCCAGCTTTACGTCTTTCCACAACAACTCAACACCCTCAAGCTGGTGCTCAACGAGTTCATCGCCAGCCTGTTTGCTCCGTCGCAATTTACCGAAAAGCCGTTATTGCGCGGCGTGTACTTCACCAGCGGCACGCAGGAAGGCAGTCCGATTGACCGCATCATGGGCAGCCTTGGACGTGCCCTGCAGCTTGATCGCAAACTGGTCATGCCGAACCAGCCGAGCGGAAAAAGCTTTTTCCTTACCCGCCTGCTGAAAGACGTAGTTTTCCAGGAAGCCGGGCTGGCGGGTTCCAACCTGCGCTGGGAGCGGCAGCGTCTGTTGCTGCAGGCCGGAGCATTCACCATCGCGGCACTTCTGACCATAGGAGCCATTGCGGCATGGACCATCAGCTATACGCGCAACCGAAGCTATGTTGACGAAGTCGAGGCAAAACGTGCCGCTGTCGCCCAACAAGTTGAAAGCCTGGGCGTCAGTCGCAGTTCCGATATCGTCGGGCTGTTGCCGATTCTCGAATCAGTGCAGCGAATTGCCGAAGCCCCCCACACCGGTGGCGACTCGATTCCCTTCTCGATGGGGTTCGGACTCTACCAGGGCGACAAGCTCACGGCCGCAACAAACTATGCGTACCGCAAACTGCTGCAGGACAGCTTCATGCCGCGCCTCACGATGCGCATTGAGCAGCAACTGCGAACCGACGCGCGCGACAATCCTGAACTACTGTATGAAGGCTTGAAAGCCTACATCATGATGCATGACCCGCAGCATTTCAGTGCCCCCGCATTGAAGGCCTACATTACGGCGGACTGGGAAAACAATCTGCCGCGCGAGGTCACCAACAACCAGCGCAAGGAACTGGAAAAACACCTGAGCGCGCTGCTCGATAGTGGAGATGCCGTCGCTTCACCCATCCCGGCCGATGCTCGCCTGATCGCAGATGCCCGAAGTGCCATCGCGCGCACACCGCTCGCTGCGCGGATTTACAACCGACTCAAACGGCAAGGTGTCGCGTCCAATCTGCCGGAATTCGCCATCGCCAACGCTGCCGGGCCTTCTGCCGGACTGGTGTTTGTACGCGCCAGCGGCAAGCCGTTGTCCAGCGGAATACCGGGACTGTACAGCTTCAATGGCTACCACAAAGCCTTCGTGACCGAGTCTGAGCGTGTTACCAGCCATCTGGCGGACGAAGAAGGCTGGGTACTCGGAACGCAGGGAACCTCCAAACTAGCCGACCCGGCAACCCGATCACGCCTACTGGACGATGTTCGCCGGCTTTACCTCGAAGACTACGCCAAGATTTGGGAAGCCTTCATTACTGACATCAAGCTGTTGCGGGCGGGTAGTCTGCAGGACAGTATCCAGTTGGCGCGCATCCTGTCAGCGCCTGACTCGCCGCTGCCCTTGTTGCTGCGTGCAATCGTCAAGGAAGTTACCCTGGTCCAAGTCGAGGAAGCGGAAAAATCTCCGATCGACAAGGCGACCGATAAGGTCAAGAGTACGCGCGACGACTTGATCAAGCTGTTTGGACAGGAAAAGCCAACGGCTACCGTCGCACTTGACCGACCCGAAAAACTGGTTGACCAGCGCTTTGAAAACCTCCGGCGCATGGTGCGCAGCCAGGGCGGCGGCCCGGCACCAATAGACGCCACCACCGGCCTGATCAATGAGCTCTATACGCTGTTGACCGCTACGGAAGCGGCCGTTAAGGGCGGCAACACGCCTCCGCCGAGCGACGTGCCCAACAAGATCAAGGCCGAGAGCAGCCGCATGCCTGAACCCGTCCGTTCGCTGCTGTCCACGCTGTCGGGTGGAGGTACAAGCCAGGCCATGGGAGTCACACGAGCCAATCTGAGCATGGCGATGAAAACGTCCATCTATGAGTTCTGCAACAAGGCGATCACCGGACGTTATCCGTTCAGCAAAGGCAGCGCTCGCGATGTGACTCAGGAAGACTTTACCCGTCTGTTTGCTCCGGGCGGAATAATCGATGACTTCTTCCAGAAGAATCTGGCGTCGTTCGTCAATACCTCTACCCGCCCGTGGACCTTCCGCAACATGGGGGAAGCCAGCCTTGGTCAAGCCTCCGATTCGCTGATCCAGTTCCAGCGCGCACAAGCCATACGGGAGGTCTTTTTCCGGGGCGGTGGTCAGGGTGCCGCGATGCGCCTCGAGTTCAAGCCGGTGGCGATGGACACTACCATCACGCAGTTCATTCTCGATGTTGATGGACAACTGGTGAAATACAGCCACGGGCCGCTTGTCCCGGCACAGGTGCAGTGGCCAGGTCCGCGCGGAAGCACGCAAGTACGACTGCAGTTGAGTCCCGCCACTGCGACGGGTGCTTCAGGTCAGGTATTTGAAGGACCGTGGGCCTTGTTCCGCATGTTCGATCAGGTGCAGATTGAAGGCACCGGCCAGCCGGAAAAATTCGGCGCGACCTTCAACGTTGACGGCCGCAAGGCGCAGTTTGATGTTTTGACCAGTAGCGTGCAAAATCCGTTCAGGTTGCGTGAACTTGAGCAGTTCCAATGTCCGGGCCAGCTTTAGCCTCTTGCTCGACAACACAAGTCGCCGGCTGGTATGGAAAGATACCTGCGCTTGGTGATTTCGCTTCGCGCAGGTTGCCGTCAGGTTTTCTCAACTCGTGGGATGAATGGCTGCAGCGCTCGATGGTGGCAAGCCGTTCTTCCTTGCGCGAGCACTGGCAAGAAGTCTATCTCAACAGCCCCATCTGGCGATTTGCGCTGTTGCCTGGCGTTTTCGACGAAAAATCATGGATCGGCATCATGATGCCCAGCGCTGACCGGGTCGGGCGCTATTTCCCACTCGCTATCGTGCTGCCCCTCGATCCGCACCCGGAAATAATCTCAACGATATTTACCGCACAAAACTGGTTCGCTGCACTGGAGCAAATTGCACTTGCAAGCTTGAGCATGGATTTTCAGGTAACTGAACTGGAAGTGCATTTGAGCAAAAACCCCTTTGAGGATCACCTGACGCAAGGTCCCGGATCGTCCCTAGCGCGTGAATTATCCACTTGGTGGACTGGACCCGCAGACGAACCGATCAACTTCAGCCTGCCAGATCTAGATTCCATAACTACCGTGCTGAACGCGAGCAGTATCAACATGTTATCAGCCTCCGGGTTAGGCAAGAGCCTCTGGTGGACCTGTGACGAATTGGCTGGCACAACACAGTTTCGTTGTTTCACAGGCCTCCCGCCTGTTGACTATTTTTCAGCCTTGCTGGAAGGCGTCACATCCCGGCCTACGACGTTGTAAGGTCAAAGATATACGAATATTCAAGAATGCGGATTACCGACAAGATGAACGAACTACAACCAGACGATGATCGTACGATAATGCCTGCCCAAGCCGGAACCTCCGGAACTATCGTGGCAAGTACGCAAAAACAAAGCGATAGCGACAGCAACGCCCTGCCGGCCGGTGCACTACTTGGTGAATTTGAAATTCTCAGGGTTATCGGAATTGGGGGCTTCGGGATTGTCTATCTGGCTAACGATCATTCACTTCAGCGCAAGATCGCCCTCAAGGAGTATATGCCATCCAGTTTGGCCGAGCGTTCTAGCCAATCTCAAGTCACGGTCAGGTCTGAGCGTCATGCCGAAACTTTCCAGGCAGGCATGCGCAGCTTCATAAATGAAGCGCGCTTGCTGGCCCAATTTGACCATCCCTCCCTGCTGAAAGTTTACCGATTCTGGGAAGCAAACGGTACGGCGTACATGGCCATGCCGTTTTATGAAGGACTGACCCTGAGCCAGACCTTGCGTGGCCGCACCACACCGCCAGACGAAGCTTGGCTAAAGGCGTTGCTGGCGCCCCTGCTGGACGCACTGGAAACAATCCACGCCGAGCAGTGTTTTCACCGCGACATTTCTCCCGACAATATCATGATGCTTGCTGACGACAAGCCACTGCTGCTGGACTTTGGCGCGGCACGACGCGCCATCGGCGACATGGCTCAGGCGTTTACTGTCATCCTCAAGCCAGGGTATGCGCCAATTGAACAATATGCTGATGTCGCGACAATGCAGCAAGGCCCGTGGACCGACATCTACGCACTGGCATCGGTGGTTCATTTTGCGATCACTGGCCGCGCGCCGGTCCCGTCGGTAGCGCGCATGATTTCCGACCCGCTGGTACCACTGTCACAAACAGCGGTCGGTCGATACAGTGATACTTTTCTGAATGCCATCGACCGAGCGCTTTCTGTCAGGCCGGAGGAGCGGCCACAGAGTATTGCCGAATTACGATCGATACTCGGCCTGCAGAGCGCCATGCAGTACAGAACGGCATCTAAATCCGTTCAGAAAGAGCCGCAAATACCTGAGACTATTCCAAAGGTGGTCAATGTAGCCCCGAAGAAATCGCTTGCAAGCGTGATTGCAATTAGCGTGATTCTCGTACTGGTAGTGGCGGCAGGCGGTGTCTTTTTGATGACCGGGGACATCACTCCGCCCCTGTCTCCTCCGAGTGTTCAAATGGAATCAAAATTGCCGACAAACGCACAAACGACGGTCGCGCCACCAATACCCGACGCACCACAGCCACCGGTAGCTGTACAGATTGACCCGATTAAAACACTGGAGCAAATATTCCGCTTCCGAAACAGGGATCATGCGGTGTCAGTCTCACTTGACAAGCCACAAGTGCGAATCGGAAAAGACCGCCTGCAGTTTTCGGTTGGTTCGTCAAAGCCCGGATATGTTTATCTGCTAATGGTCGGCACTGACCGTTCTCAGTTCTGGTTGTTATTTCCCAACTCAATCGACAGTAACAACAGTATCGCTGCTGGTAAACGTCTCGCCTTGCCGCGCTCTAACTGGCGAATGGACGCTGCAGGCCCCCCAGGCACTGACCAATTCGTCGTAATTGTTTCAGAATCGCCTCGGGATTTCAGCGATGCGGGCATAAGACCGAATGAACCGTTTGCAGAGTTTCCTCTTACAGCAACGACGCAACCCGGCTTGGACACTAACGAGACGATTCCGGTATTTGCCGGCAAAGCCAAATGTTCGGCCGGTCAGAAGTCGTCCTGCTCTGAGTCCTTTGGCGCTGCCATGTTTTCGATTGAGGAAATACAAGGACTTTAGGAAGCACATTATTGAGTTCCACGGTCTCAGACAGAAAGCGAGAAAAATTTTCGATTGGCGCGCTCCTTGCTTCGCGCAATCAGACTTTCGCTAGACTTTATGCGGTGGATAATGGCCTTCGAGCGCCTTCAATCAAGGTGCCATTAGCATTCTCATGCGCCCCTTATCACTACAAATTTGTGAAATTCTCGGAAACTCGTTTTTGGGCCAATTTTCCTTTATCTAATATTGTATTATCCCTTCTTAGGCCTATAATCATCGCGAACCAACAAAGGGGAGGTTTCTGCAGTTGATGACCTGAATCAGGAGAGTCCGGCATGTATCTCTTTAGACCGCTCTTCTACCACTCGCTCGGGTTGTTTGATAGCAGCACCGAATAACAATGCGTCAGGCTGATTCAGACATCCGTAACCGTTTGCTGGTCGCCCGACTGCCAGCGATGCCCCAGATCCTCCTCAAATTGATCGAGCAATGTCAGTCTGAAGAAGTCGGAATGGCCGCTTTGGCCGAACTCATAGGCAAAGACCCTGGGATGACGGGTAAGATCCTAGGGGTTGCCAACAGTTCGGCCTACCATCGAAGCAGCCGAAAAGTCGGGCTCGAACACTCTCTTACGGCACTGGGCACCGACATGATCAAGACGCTTGTGATCAGCGAGTCGGTCTTTCAAGTATTCAACAACTTTTCCCACTCAAACAGCACCGATCTTCGAGGTTTCTGGCACCACTCTCTCTCTGCTGCCGTTCTGGCCCGGGAAATTGCGGGGAGAATGAGTTACCCGCACATTGAGGAGGCCTACCTTGCCGGACTCTTGCACGATGTCGGTCGACTGGCCTTGCTGGCAACAGCCCCAAAAGAGTACACCCTTAATTTTCTCGCGCGGGATGACGAGAACCTCTGCGCTTTTGAGCAACGCACGCTGAACATTACCCATTCGGAAGCCGGTGCCTGGCTAATTGAACGCTGGAACCTTGACTCCTTCCTCGCGGACAGCGTGCTTTACCACCACGAACCTGCTGCTCGACTGGAATCAACCCACCCGCTGATTCGTATCGTTCTTCTGGCGCATTTGCTGAGCGTTCATGGCGAGGACGATCCCGCTGTAAAAGCGGCGGCCATTCTGTGCGGCATCGCCACTGCAGATCTATTGCAGATCAGTAGTGGCGCCACGTCACAAGTCAAGAAATCTGCCGATTATCTTGGTATTGATCTATCAGGGATCGATCAGATCCCACCACCGCCAGAACTCGAGCCGGCTGCGCCAATACAGAATCCAGTGCATGTGCAGTTGTCCGAGGAAGTTCGTAATCTTGTGCTGTCCTCGGAGGTTGGGCGCTCTTTCTCCCGGCACAAGGAAGACTCTGGATTGCTTGAAGCAGTAACGCGTTCGGCGCGCATCCTGTTTGACTTTGAAGATGTGGTCTCTCTGCTGATGAACTGCACAGGCAAGGCCCTTGTTGGCGTTCCTGTTGGCGAGTACCACCAGCGCATGAATGAATTCTCTATTGCCATGGTCAATGGCGGCGTGATTGCAGAGGCAGCGCGCCAAAGACAACTGGCATTTGTCGGCCATGATGGCAACCCCGTCGGAATCGCAGAAGATCAGTTACTTCGGGTACTCAATACCCCGGCGCTTGTCTGTATACCACTCGCCTCCGGACTGCGCTGCCTGGGTGTAATCATTGGCGGCGTGGCAATCAGGCAGGTTGCCGGTTTGCAGCGGCGCACCAGACTGCTTAAATCGTTTGGCGAACAGGCTGCTTCGGCACTTGAGGCGGCGCTACGCGACAGTAGCAACGCCACGCGCCAGGCGGCAAGCATTGCCGAGGAATACCGCGAAGCCTCACGCCGCGTGGCGCACGAAGTCAACAACCCACTCTCGATCATCAAGAACTATCTCAGCGTTTTGGATAGCAAGTTGGAAAACAAGGAACCGGTCGTTGGCGAGATGACGATTCTCAATGAAGAAATTGACCGCGTCGGCCACATCATCAAGGGTCTGGCCGACCTGAAGCCAGCGGTGCTGGAAGGCGGTGTCGACGTTAACCGTATCGTTCGGGACGTTGTCCGCCTGTTCCGTGATACGGAGTATGTCCCTGAGGCCTTGCAGATCGTCGCTCAGACACAGGATCTACCCTCCGAGGTCGAAGGAAGCTCCGATACGCTCAAGCAGATCTTGGTCAATCTGGTAAAAAATGCTGTTGAAGCCATGCCGTCCGGCGGCGAAATCAGGATCGAGAATACCGGTCACGTTAACCGCGACGGCCTCCTCTATGTCGAAATTTGCGTCAGAGACAATGGACCAGGGATTGCATCGGATATTCTGGCAAGGATCTTCTCACCGGTGCGAAGCACTAAGGGCGGAACACATCAGGGACTTGGATTGAGTATCGTGTACAGCTTGGTCAAGAAATTCCAAGGGCTCATTACCTGCCGAAGCGGTATAAAAGGAACTACGTTTGAAATACTGCTCCCGGCCCGAAAGCGCACCAGCCAGGCTACGCTTGGCAGGAATGCAGCGTGAGGGACTGATGAACCTGATTTCCGCCAACGATTCTGCCGCTCTCGATTTTGCGCTAAACGGCATTAACCCACAGCAATTCATCGCTGCAGAATTTTCTCCTCGCCTTCTGTTAGTCGACGATGAGCCGATGCTGTTGAGTAGTCTCTGCGAATTGCTCAAGAATCGCGGCTACCAGTTGTACACCGCCACCTGTGGCGCTGAAGCCGTAGAACAGTTAACCAAAGTCCAGTTTGACCTGGTTCTTCTTGATTTACGGCTCCCTGATTTCGGTGGCCATGAGATCATGGACTTTATCAATGCTCGCGGAATTGAAACCAAGGTCATCATACTCAGCGGCGATGTCGGGATCGAAGCCGCGATCGGTGCCCTGAAGCGGGGGGCTTATGACTACCTGCGCAAGCCGCACACGCGTGAAGAACTACTAAAGACCGTCGACAATGCGCTGCAGCAGCGACGCCTTGAAAACGACAACCGCAGCATCGCCTGGCGACTTGAGTGTTCGGAAAAACTCTACCGCTACCTCGTAGATAGCTCACCGGACATCATTTATACGCTGGATCAGGAGGGGAATTTCACCTTCGTCAATGATCGCGCTCATTTGTTGCTGGGCTTTGGCCGCGATGAATTGATCGGCAACCACTATTCGGTGCTTGTGCACGACGACGATATTGAACGTGCCCGCTACGTATTCAATGAACGCCGTGTTGGAGACCGTGCTTCGCGCAACGTCGAACTTCGCCTGAAAAGTCTGCGCGACGACGACAAGGAACGTACCTTCGAGAACACCTTGATGACCATCTCCTTCAATTCGATGGGGATGTACTCGTTGAGCAAGGAAGTGACCAAACGTGAGTTTTTCGGCACCTATGGCGTTGCGCGTGATATCACCGAACGTAAACGTGCCGAGCAGTTGATTTCTTACCAGGCTTACCACGACATTCTGACCGATCTGCCGAACCGCATCCTGTTCAAGGACCGTCTTGGCTTGGCCGTTATCCAGGCCAAGCGCAATGAGGCAGAACTAGCCGTCATGTTCGTAGACCTCGATCGTTTCAAGCTAGTCAATGACACCATGGGACACGTCAGGGGCGATGAGTTGCTGCAAGTGGTTGCCGGCCGACTCAAGGACTGCCTGCGCCGCGGCGACACGCTGGCGCGTATCGGTGGTGACGAATTCACCGTGGTTCTGCCGGAGTTGCGAGACAGGCAGGACGCTGAGATCATTGCAGACAAATTCCTGGAATCGTTCCGCCAGCCCTTCATCCTGGATGGCAGCGAAGTCTACATCTCCGCGAGCATTGGCATCGCCGTCTACCCCTCCGACGGCGAGACGATCGACGAATTGCTGCGGCACGCTGACATTGCCATGTATCACGTCAAGGGACTTGGGAAGAACGGACATGCTTTTTATGAACCGACGATGCTCGACGCTTCGTATCAAAAAATCGCGCTTGAGCAAAACCTGCGTCGTGCGCTCGAGCAGGATGAGCTGGAGCTGTATTATCAACCGCAGGTCGATTCGCTGACCGGGAATATCATCGGGGCAGAAGCCCTGATGCGCTGGAACCATCCCGAGCGCGGACTGCTGTCGGCTGGCGAATTCCTGCCGTTTGCCGAAGAAAACGGTTTGATGATCCCCATTAGCGACTGGATGCTGGGTGCGCTGTGTCGCGACCTTCTTCAGTGGAATGCCGCCGGCGGCGAAAACATTCTGTTCTCGGTCAATATTTCACCGCAGTATCTTGATCGCCGCGACTTTTTCGACAAAATGCGCGGGATACTGACGCACTACAGTATTCCACCCTCGCAAATCGAGGTCGAAATCAC
>JAIFNM010000121.1 GCA_020047725.1 Betaproteobacteria bacterium | reverse complement strand
CGCGCCTGCGGGTCGAGTGCTTCGGCAAGTTGCCGGGCACGACGCAGCGGGCTGGCAATGACAGGCGTGCCATCCGGAAATCTGGACCGAATGCGCGCAGCAACGGGCAGCGGGTCTTCACAATCAACATCGAGCCGGCCGTAGCAGATTCCGGCTTCGATCAACGGGCGCGGATGACGAATCAGGAAAACCTGCACAGCAATCCACCGTAGAAGGCGACTTCAGCGAGCTGTTGCGTCGCGCCAAGGCAATCACCGGTGTAGCCGCCGATACGACGTTTGAACATGCGCGCCAGCCACACGGTGGCGAGCAGCGCCAGCACAACGCCAGGAATCGATTGCTGCGGTGGCAGCAGGAGCAGGGGCAGCAGCGCCGTCCCCGCGGCGAAAGCCAGTTCGCCCTTGCCAATATGAGTGGCCAGCAGCTTGGCCTTGCCTTCGTCGCGCACATAATCAAGCGTGCGCAAAACAAGTGTTGCACACAGGCGCGAGAAGCTGTGGCCGGCAATCAGCGCAACCGGGACCAGCAGCAACTCGATCTCGACCAGGGCAAAGAATTTCGTGAGCAGCATCATGACGAGGGCGACCGCGCCGAAACTGCCGATCCGTGAATCCTTCATGATCGTGAGAATCTGCGATTTTTCCCAGCCGCCGCCGAAGCCATCGACCATGTCGCTCCAGCCGTCTTCGTGAAACGCGCCAGTGACGTAAAGCGTGATTGCCATGGCCGAAAGAACGGCCAACGTTTTCGGCCAGAAGAAGGACGTCAGGACAAAGACCAGCGCCGCAATAGCGCCAACGATCAGACCGACCGCCGGAAAATAGCGTGACGAGCGTTCAAGCGCCTCACTACTGTGCCCAACCCAGGCCGGGACGGGCAAGCGCGTGAAGAAGCGGATCGCGCCGAAGAAGTACTCGAGTTCGTTGCGTGCAGACATCGCGTTATCAGAGAGGCAGCAATACGTTGACATCCACCGCAAAGACGCGAAGAGGCGAAGGTATCGCAAAGAAAAAGCAAAGCCATGCTTGCCTTTGCGAAAGCCTTGCGCCGTTTGGGCCCTTTGCGCCTTTGCGGTGGACGTAGGGTCTCATGAAATTAGCTCTTCTCGCTCACACCCGCCGACTCGAAACTGGCCATCTCGTTGAGGAAGGCGACAGCGGCGTTGACCAGCGGCCAGGCCAATGCAGCGCCGGTGCCTTCACCGAGTCGCAGACCGAGGTTGATCAGCGGCGCGGCGTCGAGGTCGCGCAGTTGTGCGAGATGTCCAGGTTCGGCGGAGCGGTGGCAGAAAACGCAGTAGTCGCGAATTTCGGGGGCAATGCGCGACGCGGCGAGCAGCGCCGAGGTAACGATGAAGCCGTCGATGAGCAAGGTCATGCCACGCTCGGCCGCACCGAGCATGGCACCGGCCATGACGGCGATTTCAAAGCCACCGAATTCGGCGAGAACGGTCATGGCATCGACGTCGGCGGGCAGTTCGGCGCGCTGCGTGGCCAGCATCAGCAAATCGCGTTTGCGGGCGAGGCCAGCGTCGTCGAGACCGGTACCACGACCGATGCAGTCAACCAGCGGCGTGCCGGTCAACGCGTGGGTAATCAGCGAAGCCGCAGCCGTGTTGCCGATGCCCATTTCGCCGAAACCGAGCACGTTGCAGCCCTGATCGGCCAGCGCACGGGCGATTTCGGCGCCCTTAGCCAGCGCGGCGGCGCATTCGGCGGCACTCATGGCCGGTTCGGTCAGATAGTTGCGGGTTCCGGCGGGATTGATCTTGGCGTCGATCAGGCCGTCGCGCTGGCCGAAGTCATGCGCTACACCGGCATCGACAACCTTCAGCGAAAGTCCGTTCAGGCGGGCGAAGACATTGATGGCGGCGCCACCGGCGAGGAAATTCTCGACCATCTGCCAGGTCACCTCTTGCGGGAACGCCGAAACGCCGGCCTTGGCGGCACCGTGATCGCCGGCGACAACCAGAATGTGCGGGTTCGAGAATTTCGGCGTTAGCGACTGCTGAATGCGCCCGATCTGCAGCGCGAGCTGTTCAAGCTGACCGAGCGACCCAAGCGGCTTGGTCTTGTTATTGATCTTGTTTTGCAGCGCGCCATCAAGGGCGTTACCCGGCGACTGGATTGAAAATGGCATGGGAGAAACCTTCGAAGATTGCGATTGGAAAGCCGGCGATTATACGCTGGGGCCTGCGAGCAAATCCGTGGCGGCCCCGTTTTCAGGACTACTGTCGAATCACGAAAACCGGCACAGCAATCCGCAGTAAAAGGCAACTTCGGCGAGTTGCTGGGTCGCACCCAGGCAATCGCCGGTGTAGCCGCCGATCTCTCGTTTGAACATTCGCGCCAGCCAGACGGTGGCAATCAGCGCAAGCACAAGGCCGGGGATGAATTGCCGTGGCGACAGCCAAAACAGGGGGAGCAACGCGGTCAGCGTGGCGAAGACCAGTTCGCCATAACCGAGACGGTTGCTGAACGCCTTGGCCTTGCCTTCGGGACGCGCGTAGTCGAGAGCGGAAAGAACGAAAGTGGCGCACAACCGTGAGACAGCGTGGCCGGCAATCAGGGCGACCGGCACTTGCCACGGATCGATTTCGACCAAGGCAAAAAAGCGGGCGAGCAGGAGGATGACGAGTGCGACCGCGCCGAAGCTGCCGACGCAGGAATCCCGCATGATGGCCAGGATGCGCTCTTTCTCCCAGCCACCGCCAAAGCCATCGACCATGTCGGTCCAGCCGTCTTCATGGATAGCACCAGTGAGCATGATCGCCACGGCAATGGCTGCCAGAACGGCCAGGGTTTTGGGCCAGAAAAAGGAACTCAGGACAAAGGCCAGCGCGGCAATGCCACCGACGATCAGCCCGGATGCCGGGAAGTAGCGGATGGCGCGTTCGAGCGCCAGCGGGCTGTGTCCAAGTTTGTCGGGGATCGGCAAGCGCGTGAAGAAACGGATCGCGCCGATGAAGGTTTCAAGTTCGCTACGGGCGGTCATGAAAACCCGGACTCCCTACAAAAATGCGAATCACCAAGGCACCAAGATCACAAAGGAGCACCAAGACCCCCTTTTGGTTTTCTTGGTGAAACTTGGTGTCCTTGGTGCCTTGGTGGTGAAGGTTTTTCGTCATCTCAGCGAATGTTCTTGCTGACGCCGGCCGACTCGAAGCTGGCCATTTCGTTCATGAACGCCAGTGCCGAGCAGATGACCGGATACGCGACCATGGCCCCCGTGCCTTCGCCCAGGCGCATGCCGATGTCGAGTAGGTGCTCGCCGCTGAGTTCGCGCAGTTGCACGATATGGCCGGCTTCGGCCGAACGGTGGCAGAAAATGCAGTAATCGCGAATGGCCGGGGCGATGCGGGATGCCGCGAGCAACGACGAGGTGGCGATGAATCCATCGACGAGCAGCGTCATGCCGCGCTCGGCGGCGGCGAGCAGGGCGCCGGTCATCATCACGATTTCAAAGCCGCCAAACTCGGTCAGAACCGTCATCACGTCGGCGTCGGCTGGCAGATTGGCACGCTTGACCGCCTGCGCCATCAGTTCGCGCTTGTGCGCCAGTCCGGCGTCGTTCAGGCCGGTGCCGCGCCCGACGCAATCGATCAGCGGAGCGCCGGTCAGGGCATGGGTAATCAGTGAAGCCGACCCGGTATTGCCGATTCCCTTTTCGCCAACGCCCATCACGTTGCAGCCCTGGTCGGCTATTGAACGGGCAATCTCGGCGCCTTTGGCCAGCGCCGCCTCGCACTGCATGCGGGTCATCGCCGGCTCGACCAGATAGTTGCGCGTGCCGGTCGGGCTGATCTTGGCGTCGATCAGGCCGTCGCGCGGGCCGAAATCGTGCGCGATGCCAGCATCGACGACGATCATGGTCAACCCGTTCTGGCGCGAAAAAACGTTAGCACCGGCGCCGCCCTTCAGATAATTCTCGATCATCTGCCAGCTCACGTCCTGCGGGTAGGCCGAAATTCCAGCCTTCGCCGCACCGTGATCGCCAGCGAAAATCAGCATGTGTGGCTTGCTGAACTTCGGCGACAGCGTGTTCTGGATTCGCCCGACCTGCAGCGCGATTTTTTCAAGCAGGCCGAGCGAACCGAGCGGCTTGGTCTTGTTGTCGATCTTGCTTTGCAGGGAAGAAATCAGTGAATCGTCGAGCGCGGGAATGGAGAAGTTCATTGCGGGGACAGGCTCAAAAAGGAGCGGCGATTATACGCTCCGGCTCTCATGCTAAGCTTGCGCCATGAGAGAACTGATCATTGGTGGAGCCCGTTCGGGCAAGAGCACGCTGGCCGAAAAACGGGCGCTTGAAAGTGGCCTGCAGGTCATTTACGTGGCTACGGCGCAGGCGCTCGACGGAGAAATGCAGCACCGGATCGCGCTGCACCAGGCGCGGCGACCGGCGACCTGGGGTTTGGTCGAATCGCCGCTCGATCTGGCGGCGACCTTGCAGCGACACGCGGCGCCCGGCGTCTGCCTGCTTGTCGACTGCCTGACGCTGTGGCTGACCAACGTGCTGTTTGCCGGCGACGCAGCCCGACAGGCCGAGGCCGGCCAGTCGCTCGATTGCGCCGTGTTCCGAAACGAAGTCCAGGCGCTGGTCGACGTCTTGCCGCAACTGCCGGGAAGGATCATCATCGTTTCTAATGAAGTGGGCTGGGGCATCGTGCCGATGGCCGCCGTCTCGCGCCTGTTTGCCGATGAGCAGGGGCGGCTCAATCAACGGGTCGCGGCGGTCTGCGAAAAGGTCACGCTGGTGGCAGCGGGTTTGCCGCTGGCGCTCAAATAATCAGGAGAATCCTATGTACACGCGAATCATGGCCGCCATCGATGACAGCTTCGCGACCAGCAAGGTGCTCGATGCGGCGATAGAAATGGCCCAGAAATTCGACGCGAAGCTGGCAATCTGCCACGCGCTGGATGTAACGATTTTCGCTCAGGGAACCGCCGCGACCTGGCTATCAAACGGCGTCAGTCAAATCGAAAGCTCACTGCGCGACAGCGCACTGGTGTTCGTCGACGAGGCGGCCAAAGTGGCACGCGCCGCAGGCCTCGACGTCGAAATCAAGCTGGTCGAATCGGAACAGACGCACGTCGCTGAAATGCTCGCCGATGCCTCCACCGAGTGGCAGGACCCACGGACGCCGTGGCGTAGACCGCTTCTTTGTCGGCAGTGTCGCCGAACAATTGGTGCGCAAGGCGAGAACATCGCTGCTGCTGGTGCGTTCGGAGTAAGGGCTGAAAGGCGCGTCAAACGGTCATCTTGGAGTGTGCCGGCCTGCGAGGCAATAGACATGCGGCTTCCAGAGCATGTCATTCCCGTAGAATAAAGAAGCTTCTCGCGCCAGTTGATGATTCCCAGAAAGGGACTTATCATTCCCTTTTTGGGACCTGTCGACAACATCATGAAGACCCTTCCGCTTAGCGATGCTCTATTTACCGTGACCCAGCAGAAGGTGCTGGGCCTGCTGTACGGCAAGCCGGACCAGAGTTTCTACGCCAACGAGATTGCCCGCTGGGCACAGGTCGGCAAGGGTAGTCTGATGCGCGAGCTGAATCGCCTGCATCAAGCCGGCGTACTGACCCTGAACCGCCAGGGCAACCAGACCCATTACCAGGCCAACGCGGCATGCCCGATCTATGGGGAGCTGTTCGGCATTGTGCGCAAGACTTTCGGCATCGGCGAGCAGTTGCAGGCCGCTCTGGCGCCTCTGGCTGATCATCTTGTATGGGCTTTCGTCTATGGCTCCATCGCCAAGGGCTCGGATCATGCCGGCAGCGATATCGACCTGATGCTGATCGGTGAAAATCTCGGCTACAGCGACGTGGTAGAACTCATGTTGCCCGTAGAAGAACATCTGGGCCGCCGCATCAACCCGACGATCTACACTCCGGCCGACTGGCAGGCCAAGAAGGCCGCCGGCAACAGCTTTGTCTTGCGCGTGTCGGAGCAGGACAAGATCAACCTGATCGGCGACGCGCCGCTGGAGGAGTCTGCGCATGAACAGTAGGGACAATCTGGAAAACCTAGTGCGCAGCGGCGGCCTCAAGGCCGAACCGCCGGATCGCAAGGAAAGCGAAGGCTTGCTGCGTTCCGCCATTGACCGCCTGAAGGACGCCCACAGCCCGGCGCTTTCTTTCGCCAGTCGCTTCGATCTGGCCTACAACGCCGCCCATGCCTTGGCACTGACGGCTTTGCGCCGGCAAGGCTATCGCTCGGACAAGCGCTATCTGGTGTTTCAGTGCCTGGTGCATACACTCGATATGGACAAGGCGCCGGTCCGCCTGTTCGCGCTGTGCCATGAACGCCGCAATCTGGCGGAATACGAAGGCTACATGGACGTGGACGAAGCCTTGCTGGCTGACCTCCTTGCCGCGGCCGACAGCCTCTTGGCTCTAGTGCAAAAAGCCATGGCCGAAGCAGAGTAAAACGGCCGTTGCGGGATTAACCGGCCGCCAGACGGGGGCTCACCAAACACCTTTAGGTTAAAGTGGACAACGAAAAAGCAGCAATGGATGCGTCCCGATACCTCGTCCGGCAAGGACGCAACTGCATCGACGGCGCCTCGGTGTCGGAACTCCAGAATATATTCGAATGTGATCTGGAGGAGCGCTAACGCGCGGGGTCTCTGGCAAACATTCTTGTCTGCATCTGGCTGGCGCTGTTCGTCTACCCAATCAAAAAATCATCGGCCTGAAAGCCGCGTCGAATGGCGACCTTAGGCAATGCCGTGCTGGACGCACCGCATTCATTGGCTTTCATCGATGCATGCCCGTAGAACGACTGTCCATGCGCCCCGCAGGAAGTCGACCGAACGAAGTGCAGAGCACCCTTGGGTGCAGCTTCCAGCAATGCTCTCGGCGGATGCAGGGTAGCCGGCAGCCACGGAGCCGTGGCGTAGACCGCTTCTTTGTCGGCAGTGTCGCCGAACAGCTGGTGCGCAAGGCGAGAACTCGCTGCTGGTAGTGCGTTCGGAAAAAAGGCTGGAAGGCGCGTCAAACGGTCATCCTAGGAAAGGCCGGCCTGCGAGGCAATAGACATGCGGCTCCCAGAGCATACCCTTCTCGGATCACCTAACGACGACTGATGTAGCGCAGCGAGTCTCTTGTTGGAGAGAAATAAGTGTGTAATGCCGTCATTCCGGCGTATGCCGGAATCTGACCGAAGGAAATGTGCCCCGCAGGAAATACTCTTGGGGTGAAGAGCCAGTAGCGCTCCCTGGATTCCGGGTCAAGCCCGGAATGACGAAGCTCTTATGCTCACCTGTTTCAAACTGACCGCTTGTTAGCGCTTCCCGCCCGGCGTAAAGAAGAAGCTGATGCCTAGCCCAATCAGGATCATTGGCCACCAGGTGCGGATCAGATACGCCAAGCTGAAATTGAGGTAGCCCAGATTGTGTGCCAGCGCAACGCCGCCGACCACAATAAGTACGATTGCGCCAAAAGTGCCTCTCATTTTTTTTCCTCCTGTAATTGATGTTTGGCCTTGAGCGGCAGCCATTCGGACAGCTTCTCCAAATCGAGACTCTGCTCAACCGCATCGGCCAGCCGGTTGAGGTCGCGCTCGCGACGTTCGTTGGGGTCGAAGCGACCGCTCGGCGTGTGTCCGGCCCATTCGAGCAGGGCCGCCAGCGCTTCGGGCTCGTCGAACAGGCCGTGGCAGTAGGTGGCCAGGATCTGGCCGTCTTCGGAAATCGCGCCTTCTGCGCATGTCCCACCCTCGCCGCCAAGTTGGGTCGACGGGT
>JAIFNM010000210.1 GCA_020047725.1 Betaproteobacteria bacterium | reverse complement strand
AGGCGGCACCGGGTGGCAAACGGCTGGCAAACAGGGCTCGCATGAGGCGTTCCGGCGTTGTTGTCGAGAGCCACAGTTGAGCACACGCGAGCACGATGGCCACGCGCAACCACAAGCGCGCGGCTAGCCAAAGCGAGGCGCTGCGGTTTTCCACGGCTATCCCCAGCCCGCTGTCCAGCCAGCGCCCGTGGACCAGCAAAAGGCCCAGCGCCAAGGGTATCAGTACAAGGGCCCAGTGACGAACGCGCTGTAAGCCTTGCGGCTGTGACAGCAACAACACCAATGGCAAAAGAAGCAGACCTAGCAAGCCGCTCGGGTTGTCGAGCCGCAAGGCCAGCAACGCCACAGGTGGCAATAGGGTGAAGCCGGTAAACGGGTGCATCAGCGCACCCGTCGGGGAACCGGCGGTGTACGGGAAGGCTCAGGCCGGCCGTACACCACAAGCCATGTAATCAGCGAACGACCGCCGCCGCAGGGAACTGCGTACGGATGCGCTCAGGCAAACCGCGCACTACAAACCAGGCGACCAGCGCACTGATCAGCTTGTCGACCAGATTGGTGCCAAACACGGTCACCGCAACGGATTCGATCAGTTTGTTACCCAGTACATTCATGTAGGCCACAAAGAAGTCCGCGCCGCTACCGGTAACGCCACCAAACAGATAGGTGCGAATTGGCGTCGCCACGATGACGACGGCTACCGTGATCAGCAAACTGGAGAGCAGGACACGCGGCAGTGTGCGGAAACCGCCCGAACGGGCGCACAGGCCACCGACCAGACCGATAATCGCCGCCACCGGCGCAAACGCCGCGGCCACAGGGCTGGTGATCAGGCCCCAGATCAGGTTGGTAGTGAGTCCCGCAACGAGCGCCGCCAAAGGGCCAGCCAATAGGGCAACGATCAGGGTTCCGATGGAGTCCAGAAAGATCGGTAGCTTGAGCATTGAGGCGACCTGACCGAGCACCATGTTGAGGGCAATGCCGGCCGACATCAGGGTCAGGGTACGGGTGGAAAACAGCGGATTCATAGGAGTCTTTCGTTATTGAAGGTTAAGGGAATAATGACTAGTTCGTTGTAACTGGACACGGGACAATGCTCCCGCTGGAAAGCGATACCCTCGAGAACGCCGATGACCAATTCGCAAGTGGTGCGCACGATGCAGCCCGGCATGACGTGGCCCCCGCGCATCGTGCCTTGCGTATCAGCCACTGACAGGTGGAGATGCCCGCCCTCGGCGTCCAGGGTGCCGGAGAGTGCGATGATCTCGAATGCGCCGGTTAGTTGAGTGCTGCCTGGCTGAGCGGCAAAGCGCAGGGCGGCTTGGCTCAGACTCCCGACGACACCGGCAATCCAACCGGCTTTGATCTCATTCTTGGCGACACAGGCGTCAAGCGAAGCCAGCAGGTCTTCGCCGGGTAACAGGCGAAGGGCAAGAAAGCGAGCGGGACATGTCATGTTTTCATATCAGTCAGCCAGTGAGCCAAGGCTTAGATCGTCAGCGCGGAACAAAACTAGAATGCCAGCGAAGCAGATGCTTGATGGCATTGATCTGGACCTCGAGTAACTTCGGCACAAAGTAATGTGAGTAAATTGGAGCACGACTCTGCATAACGCCTAAAGGGTAATCACCTTGGACGCCGATGCTTGTGCCTCGACTATGCGCAGCATGTTGCCTATCTCGCCAACCACAACGCGATCTTGCAACGAGTAGTAATCAAGACAAGTTCGGCAGGCGATCAACGGCACGCCAGCCGCAGACAACTCGGCCAGTTCCTTCTGACATGGCGTTCCCTCTGCAACCAACTTGACTCCACCAGCGTAAAACACCACCGCCTTCGGACGCTGATCAAGCTCGATCAGTGTTCGAAAGTAACTTACGACCAACTTGTGGCGTAGCGGTATATCGGCTTGGCCCAAACCATCGTGGTTGAAAACCAGCACGGTCTCGGCAAAATCGTTGTCCATCGTTCGCTCCATTTAATGTGCTACATCATTGTCATTGTGTGCCGAACCGCTCTCAAGTTGTCCGATCACGCTTGCCACGTCAAAATCATGTTGATGAGCGCTAGCACCTCGCCAACCACCTGTGTCGCGAAAGAAACACTTGTTACCGATGGCAACCAAGACCTGCACGGTCGGTTAGCGCATTGAGATCGCCACCGGCCAGTCGCAGAATGCCGCGCCACGGACAGCCCTCAGGCGGCACATGCTTATCAAGCCGTAGCGCCTGAAATTGCGCAGCAGCGGAGCGAATACCAACAAAGGGGGGCAGAATCAAAAGGAAGAGGCACGCCGAACCCCGTTGCGGGATTCATGCGATAGAAAGCACCAGTTGCTGGACCAAACGGTCGACAACGGTTGGGGCTTCGCGCCTCTAATGATCTGCTGACCTGCTCGATGGCAGCGCTTAGATACGGCACATACCGTCACACTCGAACCTGGTCAGCCACACATAGGGCCGTCGGACCCGATCACGCTTCCAACTGGAAGATGAATGCGGCGTTACGGCGGACCAGCCAGGAACAAAGATGATGGCCTTCTCATGCTAACAAAGACATTTGGTCTTGTGTTGTCTTTTCTAACTTTGTTCGTAACTACTCAGCCTCCCAACCCCGCGCGCGGGGTTGGGAGGCTGAGTAGTTACCTTTGTTCATTGACTCTGAGCGGCACAACGAAAATGTTAATCACCAGCAGAATGTGAAGAGAACCACCGAGTGGCTAGCGCTTTGTGCATTCAATGATGCCGGCCCGGAGTGATTGGTGCAGCCGGGACTTGGACGTGCTGGCGTGCCAGATCATTTGCACAGCGTAGGAGGGTACGGCAAATGGTATCTCTCGTATCTCCAAGTCCCACGCGGGTGCCACTTGCCGGGCAAAGGTTTCCGGTACTGCAGCAATTAGGGGTGTGTCGCGGAGTACGGCGGGAATCGACGACGCTGCGGCCATGCTGAGGCGTACGGTACGATGCTTCCCCAGCTTTTGCAGTGCCTCATCCACCGCGCCGACAAACGAACCGCCTCGGGGCGATATGAGCACATGCCCAGCTTCAAGGTAAGTGCTCATGCCCCAGTCTTTAAGAGCAACGTGGCGCCGATTTAACAGGCATACAAAGCGTTCATGGTAGAGCGTTCGCGTTATCAAGCCTGGCGGCAAGGGAACGCGGCTGGCGATCAAAACATCCAGTTCGCCACGTTCAAATTCTGCCAGCGGTAGTTCCGGTGCGGGCTGGGTCACGGCAATGTTACAAGGCCCGTGAAACTGCAACAGCGGCTGCAGGCGGGGCAGCAGGGACGCTGCCAAAAAGTCTGGCATGCGCATACGAACCAATCGCTCCACTCCAGGGGTGTGGGCTTGCTGGACTTCCATGAGTTGCGCTCGCATAGCATCGAGAGTCCCCGGCAAAAACTGCCTTAAGGCACGCGCGCGCGGGGTCAGTGCGAGCCCGCGTCCGCTGCGTGCCAGCAGGTCGTCTCCAAGTGTCTTTCGCAGACGCGCTAAGGCCGCGCTAGTCGCGCTTTGTGACAACCGCAAACGCCGGGCTGCGCGCGTGACGCTTTCCTCTTCTAGCAGCGCTCGCAGCACCGGAAGAAGGTTTAAATCGAACTGAGATAAATCCATAGTGTGAATATTAATCATGCCTGCCATCGATGTATAGCGAAACTATAATCACCCATTCGAACCCCACCGGAGAAGCTCATGCGTATTCGACACGCCCTTTTTTCTACTGTAGTAGCCCTTGGCTCTGTTGGCTCAGCTAACGTGCAGGCACAATCTTTTACCGCCAACGATATTTCCGGGCGATGGGAGTCTCCCGCGCCTGTTTTTGACGAGGCCAACAAGCTCTACGGCAGCTATGTGTTCGAGCTATACGCCAACCAATGGACGCACACCTTCACTGCAAGTGTAGATGCCGCCGGCCAGCAAAAGCTGTTCAGCTACCGCGTTGCTGCTTCCAGTTACACTCTGGGTAAATCTGTAGCGGGTATGGCAAACGCTGCGGAAGGTGACTTTGAGCGCGGCAGTTTCTACATGACGGCCTATGCCCAGTCTATGGCCGATATGTTCAACCAAGCCAATTGCGGCACTGGCGAGTGGAAGCTAGGCGTTGAGCAGGAAATAACCGCCAAGGGCTGTGCATTTATTCCTTCGAAAGCGGCATGCCCCAAGGAGTTGGACATTGTGGTGTTCGACGGCAAATCTCTGTCGTTTGGGGACCGTAGCGGCAATATGTGCGCACAACCCCGTCCTGCCAAAGCGTCCAAAGCCAGCTTGGTGAAGCGGTCGGTGCATGCTGTGATTCAGGCTAAGGTCAATGATCCGGGCGCATTTTTTGGCCAGTATGTTCCTGGCCACTTGCCGTCGGTCGCGCATTACGGCGGCAAATTCGCCATTGAGCTCAAGACAGAAATGCCCCTGGCAGATCCGAGGCTCCAAGGTACTCTACCTGGACAACTCTTCATCATTCAAGAGTGGCCCTCGCTATTGGCTTTCAACGCCTGGTGGACATCTCCTGAATACGCCCCCTGGAACGCCATCCGCTCCAAAGCGGCGGATGTGCAACTGACACTTACCACCGCCATTGTTCACTAGACTGTACAGGAGCCGAAAAAGTGAAAGTCGCTATATTGGGTAACGGCAACGTTGGCATCGCCCTTGCCAGCCACTTGTTGAGGCACGGGCATGGCGTTGTCTTCGGTGTGCGCAATGCCGAGTCAAATTCGGTGGCCAAAGCACTTGCAGTGTGCGAGGGTGCGACTGCCACATCGACTGCCCAGGCGGTAGAGGGTGCCGACCTGAATGGCACTTACTTAAGCTTTTTTGGGTGACCATGTTTTTGCACCTGAGCCCTTGCTACGGCTCGTTCGGCTCGATTCGTCCTGGTCGGTTACCTACCGACTGTTGAGCCACCAGACTCAACAGGTCGTCGTCACGCTCATTTTCGTTGGCGCAATTGGCTGTCCCGCTCCAAGCCAGCCATAGTTGCAAAGTGTGTTTAAAACTCAGCAAGCGCGGCAGCACATCGGCCAGTAAAGCCGATTGCAACATGATCAGACGGATCAGGTTATAGGCCAGGAGATAGACCCACATCTCTTTTTCACCCATGTGGGGCGTTTTGCAGCTCAGGGTTTCCATACCCAGCGTGGTCTTGATGTTTCGAATATCCAATTCCACATTCCAGCGGCGTTTGTAGAGCGATTTCAGGTCACTTTTTGGCACCGCTGTCGGGCAAAGCAGCGTCGTGATCAACACCTTGCCGCCAACATCCAACTCCCGGACGGTCAGGGTGTCGGGGAGTGATTCGTAGTGCGCCACAGTCATCCATTGCGGACGGAGTTTTGGCTTGGTCAGTGTGATCAGATGATCTTTGCTGCCCAGCTTTTTCCCCCGCCGAAAGTCGGTCGAACGCCGACGAGCGCCATGCTGTTCAAACACCGCATCCACGCCGCGCGACAGGAGTTCCGCCAACAAAGCGTAGGTGGCGTAAAACGCGTCTCCCAAGAGAACATCGCCGATTTCCAAGGTATCCAGCAGCGACCTCAAAAGGGCTTGCTCACCGCTGCCTTTTCCTTTGCAGGGCCCGATGGCCGCATTGAGCGAGGCACCACTGGACAGGCAGGTTATCCCGACGATTCGACCGATGGGAAAGCCCAGTCCGGGTTTTTGACCGCTTGGCTGCGGATAGCTCGCTTGGTTTTCGGGTGTGTCCGGCAAGGTGACAGTCGTACCGTCCGCCAACAAAACTCGCCGTCCATGCCAGAGCCAACGATCAGGAACTTTCGCGGCAATCAGTTGGCCCGTGTAGGTCGCCATCCCCGATACCATCTTCAGAGGTAATCGCTGACGCGCCTTGCAGTACGCGCCCGTTTTCGTGCTACAGGGCGACAGCCCATGCTTCACTCGCATCACGGCTGTCTCATTGACAATGTTCTGGCAGGAGCGATCCGGCTTCAGTGCCTGCGCCATAAACATGGACAGTGTCTCGGTCGGCGGAAACAGTCGCTCCCGATGATCAGGGAGAAAATCTTCCAGCGCGTCGAACAGTTCCGGTGCCGTCAGCTGATTGAAAAAACTCAATGCGTTGCTGGCGTCTGCGTAGTGTTGAATGTTGTTGAGGTGACACTGAACGGCTAACATGCATGGGGGCTGGCTCTGCGATGGTGGCAATGGTTTGGCGACTTAAGCTTACCATCACGCAAGCTGCTTTCCCCCTCTAATTCATATGCCTATCGCTTAAGTAAGTGCCATTCGGATAAGGGTTCCATTTTCATCGGAAATCCATAACGAACTCGGGCTGCATTCAATAACATTATTCTGAAAAATGCGTAACTTATGAAGTTCGTCTTCTGTCTGCTTGCGCTCCGTAATGTCTTGAATGAAACCGAAGACTTTGAACGGATTCCCCTGTTCATCTTGTTCAACTCTACCCATTGAATGGATGACTCGTGACGGTGATCCGTCTGCTGGATTTACTACAAATTCATCGTCGTAGGCTTTCCCCTCACTGATTGCAACGGCGAGAATTTGTCCAACACGATCTCGGTCTGGAATGCAGACTAGGAAATCATCCAGAAGATAGTCCTTGACGACCGGAGGAAACCCGAACATGGCCAAGCTCTGCCCTGACGCCCGTATGCCATTGGTCGAAATGTCATAGACCCAAGAACCTGTTCGACCGATCTGCTGTGATGTGGCCATTTGCGATTCACTGACACGAAGCGACTCTTCGCTAACCCTCAAGGCTTGTTCGGCCACCTTGCGCTCGGTGATGTCGTAAAGGGTTACGAGGTGGAGACCGTCAAGGGGCTCGGCAAGAGGGCTCGCAGCGGCGAGCACCGTTTTATCCTTGCCGTCCTTGCAGCGGATGCATACTTCCAACGGATCAAAAAGTCTCTTCGATAGTTCGGCGTTTCGCAGGTTCGTCTGCCAACTCGTTGCTACCCATTGTCGATACACCGGGTCTGGATAGGCTTTGGGCCACCATTCATCCAAAGTTGGAATGTCGATCGGGCTGTAGCCAAACGTCTCGGCAAATGCGGCATTCAAATAAGTGATCGTGCCGTGTGCGTCATTGACCGCGCTAGGTACCGGGGAGGCTTCAATGATTGCGCTGAAGAGCCTTTCACTTTTTCGTTGCTCGTCACTACGTCGTTGTTGCTCCATCTCGTCTTTGTGTTGGCGACTCAAAGCATAACGGTAGGTAGCAAATCCACTGACAAACAGGAGGAACAGTACTACATAGGTTCCACTC
>JAIFNM010000171.1 GCA_020047725.1 Betaproteobacteria bacterium | reverse complement strand
ACCGGATGCACCTTGCGTCCGGCCAGCAGGTAGTCTTTCGCGCTCGTCGTCTGAATGTAGCCTAAATAGCCAAGGCCGGCCGTAATCGCGAGGTAGATCAGGGTGGTTACGACAACGGTAGCGTTCATTGCGGTTCTCCCTTTTCCCATTCCTCTTCTTCGGCGATCTCCCGGATCTCCTCATCCGGACTCGGCTTGTTCCAGTTGACGAAGCCATAGACCACACAAAATGCGGTCGAACCCAGCGTTAAAAGAAAAGCCAGGCTGACTCCCCAATCTCCCAATCCCAACATGACACACCCCCTGATAATTGCCGACTGACGAGTCGGTCGATGGTAAAAAAATTTCGCCGCTGTTTCTTGGCTTCAACCGAGGCGATAAATCCCCTTGCTCAGTACCGAGCAGAAGAACGACCATTCCTCCAGATAGACCCGGCGCACCTCGTCGAGTGAACGTCCGGCATCGATTTCCAGCAGCACATCCTTGCGCGTTTTGGCCAGCAGCCACTTGATCAGATCGACCAGCTGATCGACCGGGTAGCCCAGCCGCGAGGTATCCAGGCCAGCAAACACCTCGGAGAAATGGCTCTCGAAGACGGCCTGCGCCTTCATCGCCAGCGCATCACGCGGCAAGCGCGCGATGCGCACGATCAGGCCGAGCATGGCCGGGTTGGCCAGATACCATTCGATGGCGATGCGCGAGACGGTCATGAAACGGTCGAGAATGTCTTCGGGCAGCGGCGAGTTGGCGAGCACGACCTGTTCCCGGATATGCTGGTAAAGCGTGGTCCAGGCCTGCTCCATGCAGTAGAGGTACAACTCCTCCTTCGAAGCGATGTACTCGTAAAGCCCGCCCTTGGAAATCCCGGCGGCCGCGACGATACGGTCAAGTGATGCCGCATCAAAATCGTGCGTGCCGAATTCGGCCAGCGCCGCATTGAGTACGGACTGCTGTTTTTCAGGGGTGAGTTGAAAGAAGGCCTGCTTCATTCCGGTTCTGCCGACTGATGAGTCGGCAGAATTTAGACCCTACTAAAGAAAGTGTCAATCAATAGTTGGATGACGACTAGCAGGCCAAATCAGAGTTAGTGCCCACTCTTCTTGAGCAGGTCTTTCAGATTGGCGAAGGGCTGCGCCGTTGCCCGATTTTCTGCAGCTTTGCTGTTGCCACTGTGCCCCGCCAGACGCGCCGCATCGGCCTCGAGTTCGCGCGAATGTTCGTTGTCGTGGCAGTACAGGCAGAGCAACTCCCAGTTACTGCCATCGGTCGGATTGTTGTCGTGGTTATGGTCGCGGTGATGCACGGTCAGTTGCTGCAGGTTCTCGCGCGTAAACTCGCGGGCGCAACGGCCACAGATCCATGCGTAAATCTTCAGCGCCTGTTCGCGGTAGCCCAGTTCGCGCGTCTGACGATTACGAACGGTTTCAGCGATCATCCGGTCAGTGTGCGCACGCTTCGCATCATCAACAGCCACAGCTTTCTCCTCAGGTGATAGTCCGGTCAATTCTACTACGCGCACCAATTGTAAAAGCGCCGGGAACCGATAAACTGCCTCCTCGTTTCCCCGTCCCATAACAGGCTCACCAATGCCACAAGCCCGCCCGGCCATTTTCCTGAAACTTTTCCTCACTGCCTTTTTCTGGGGCGGCACCTGGATCGCCGGACGCGTTGCCGTTCAGGAAGCCTCGCCACTGACGGTCGCCAGCTGGCGCTTCTTTGTCGCCACGCTGGCCCTGGGCGTTCTGCTGAATATTCGCGAGGGACGCCCCCGCTGGTCATGGCGCGACTGGCTGATACTGGCTTCGCTGGGGCTGACCGGCGTTTTCTTCTACAACATCTTCTTTCTCTACGGCCTGAAAATGGTCGAAGCCGGCCGCGGCGCGCTGGTCGTGGCCTTCATTCCGGCAATCATCGCCCTGGCCGATTGGGCGCTGTTCCGCATCCCGATGTCGCCGATGAAGGCGCTGGGCGTCGTTCTGGCCATGTCCGGCTGCCTGATGGTCGTCACCAACGGCCACCCGACCCGTCTGTTCACCGGCGACGTCGGTTTCGGCGAATGGCTGCTGCTCGGAACCGCGCTGGCCTGGGCCAGCTACACGCTGATCAGCCGACGACTCGCGGGGCGCTTTACCCCGCTGGCCATGACCTTCGGCGGCTGTTTAACCGGCTGGCTGATGCTGACCACCGCAGCACTGGCCGACGGCAGCCTGTTCGCCTTTTCCGCTGTGACATGGAAAGGCTGGTCGAGTATCGTCTTTCTTGGACTGCTCGGAACGACCGTTGCCTTTACCTGGTATTCAGAAGGAATCAATCACCTCGGCAGTACCAGGGCGGCGGCCTTCATCAACCTGGTTCCGGTTTTTGCCGTTCTGCTCGGCGCGCTGTTGCTTGATGAACGGCTTGGCAGCGCGATTCTCGCGGGCGGCGTACTGGTCATCACCGGAGTGTTGTTGACCAACCGTTCGGGTGGAAAAGGCGCGGCTAAACCCTGATAGCAACCAGAGGAACGCGCATCTCATCGACGCTAACTCCGCCATGCACGCCCAACATGCGGTAGCGTTTTTCTCCCGGCAACCAATCCTTGATCGTCCAGTTGTCCTTCATCACCAGCGCGTAATCACCGACACGCGAGGCAAGTTTCACATTGAACGGCGGCGGACCGAACCAACCGTCGCAGATCAGATCAGCGCTCGACCATAGATCGACGCAATGCGCCAGATGCAGGCGAATATAGGCTTCGAAAGCCGGGCGATTTTGCGGCGCAACGTAACAATAGGCCGTGCGCCGTTCGCCGCAGAGTGGGCGGAGCAGCAAAGCGGCGAGTTGCGGATGGTCGTCGAGACTGACCACGCGCTCGGGCGGCGAGTCGATGAAACCGTGGTCGGCGGTCGCTAGCAACCAGGCATCACAGCCCTGCACATCGTCGACGAATTGGCCGAATGCAGCATCAAGCGCCACCAGCGTTTCCTGTGCTTTCTCGCTGTCGGTACCGTAGCGGTGCGAAACCGTGTCCAGTTCGGGATAGTAGGCGTAAATGTAACGGGGAAGCGAGGCATCGTTCAGCAGTCCGGCCAGTTGCGCAAACATTTCGGGCAGGGTGCTATAGGCCAGCGTCGTGGCTCCACGCGAGTGCCAGGCGTTGAACGGACTGCCGGCAATGTGTTGTGGGGCGATCACCCAGCACTCACGATCAAGCTGCTGAAACAAGGTCGGGTAGTCAAAAAGCTTGGGCGGGAGGTCTTGCGGCAGTTTCTTTGCCGGCTCGCAGCGCGGCGTCAGCGGCAATATGGCCAGCGTCTGGTCGATTTCCTCAAGATGCATGTGCCAGCCAGTAAGGCCGTGCTGCGCCGGCGCCAACCCAGTCATGAAGGTGGTAATCGCCGATGCGGTGGTCGAAGGAAAAACCGAGCTCAGTGAGGCGATACGGCCGCGTTGCAGATTTGAACCACCGAGGTGGGTGTCGAGCGTTTTTTGCCCCAGGCCGTCAATCACCAGCAGCACAACGTGGCGCGCCTCGCCCATCCGGGCAGCCGGCAGCGCCGCAAGTTGCAGGTACGAGGCCTGGCGACCGCCCATCAGATTGACGATACCGCCGCCTGAATAATCGGGAGCCGCGTTCATGGCCCGTAGTTTAGGCCTTTGGCTTCTCAAAGCGAAGCTTGACACACAGACCCGATGCCGCCTTTAGCTGGCGCGTCACAATTTCCTCCGTAGCGCCGGCCTGCCGGGTCACCCACTGCTGCCGGTCAGGCCACCACGAACCGGGGTTGTGCGTGGCATTGGCAAGGAGATCGTCGGCGGGACCAGGAAGTTCATCGTTCGTCCGGTAGCCGTATTTTTTGGCCGATAACGGATTGAAGATGCCGGTAATGCGAAATGGGAAATCCGTTCTTGGACTGTTTCTCGACATGGCGCGCCATCAACTTCGAAGCGCGCTGAGCGACTTCGGCATAGCGACTGGCCAACTCGACAGGATCGGGCAACACGCGCTGCGCTTCGGTATTCGTCTGCTGCGACATCGAATCCCCCCCTTGGATTGTAAAATGGCCACCGGAAGCTATAAACTTCGCCAACTTAGGAAGCATCGGATCAGCAAAACCTGTTTCGGTGCTTTTCTTAGATCGTAAAGCAAGCGGTTCGGGATCAGACAGTGCTTCGACGGGCAAATACCCCGTTATTCAGTTATTTCCAGTCGTGTCCCCTGACGGCTTGGTGGAGAGTTTATGTATCAATCGATTATTACCGAGGTAGACGACTTCGTCGGCATCCTGACATTGAACAAGGCGGATCGTCACAACGCCTTTGATGACGTGCTGGTTGACGACATCATCAGCGGCCTGATTGAACTGGAGGACGATCCGCGGGTGCGTGTCGTGGTGCTGTCATCCACCGGTAAAAACTTCTGCGCCGGCGCCGATCTCAACTGGATGAGGCGCGCGGCAGGCTTTACGCCGGAGGAAGGCCTGCGCGATGCGAACAAACTGGCACTGCTGATGAGTACGCTGGACGAGCTTTCCAAGCCAACCATCGCCCGCGTGCAAGGCCCGGCCTATGGTGCCGGCGTGGGCCTGATCGCTGCCTGCGATATCGCGGTCGCCACCTACGACGCGCTGTTCGCGCTCACCGAGGTCAAGCTGGGCATCCTGCCCGCTGTGATCAGCCCCTATGTGCTGGCGGCCATCGGCGAACGCTACTGCCGTCGCTACATGCTGAGCGCCGAGCGTTTTTCCGCCGCCGAGGCCTACCGAATCGGCCTGCTGCACGAAATCGTTCCGGGTGAGGAGCAACTCGATGACGCCATTGGCGAAATCATCGAGAGCCTGCTGAAAGGCGGGCCCCATGCCCAGGCGGAATGCAAGACCCTGATTCGCATTATCAGCGGCCAGCCGATTGACGAGTCAACCATCGAAGAAACCGTGCAGCGCATTACCCGAGTGCGCTCAAGCCCGGAGGGAATGGAAGGATTGGGCGCGTTCCTGGAAAAGCGCAAACCGAACTGGATTGATTAAATCCTGTCTGAGGTCCATCTTGCAGCGATTCAACAACGGACCCTCATGATTCAGAAACAGAAACCGCCCCCGCCTCCCTCGCCGTGCATCAATGTGTGCACTCTGGATGCAGAGAAAGGGCTATGCCATGGCTGTTTTCGCACGATTGCGGAGATTTCGATCTGGAGCCAGGCCTCGAACGAGGAAAAGTGGCGCATTCTTTCAGCTGTTACACGGCGTCGTGAGACCGTTAGTCAATGAACGACACTTTCGACGCGAACGAGCTCTATCCTTGTGAGGGTATTTGCAGAGTCGACCCGGAATCCGGCGACTGCCTCGGCTGCGGCCGCCCGGTAGATACGCCATCGACCAGCAATCCCTCACCGCTCGCCAAGAATACGAAGGAAGAGCCTTCTCCGAATGATCCAGCGTAATTCAGGCCGTCGCTTCCTCGCTTGATGCGCGTTGCTGTAGCTGCTTCCGGATCTCCGTCAGCGGCAAACCAAGCGCCAGTTCCTGATTGATTACCTGCAACAGCGGCATGATCTTCAGACCAAGCGTGCCGACGTTACCCGCGAGGTTCATTCCCTTTCTCACCATCAAGGCATCGAGCATCTCAAAAACGTCCTTCTCACGACAGTGCAAAGGACATTTCGGCTTGTACTCGGTGGCGACGGTATTGCCGCCGCAAACCAGCGCCTGATCAAGACGCTGATCGGCCAGGAAGAACAGCTCGCTACCGCTGGTCAGAGCATCGTCCGAGGTGCTGGCAACACCCACGCTGGCAGTCAGCTTAACCTTCTGTCCGCGAATCGTGATCTGCCCGGACGCCAGGCTCTTGCACACCTGTTTGCCAAAACGTACGCCCTGTTTCAGATCCACGCTACGCGAAATGATCGCCAAGCGCTCACCACGACAACGACCAATCACATCAAGCGGGGTCAGTTTGGAGAGCAGCAGATTGGCAAACCGTGCGGCGATCAATCCCGCCACGTCGTTGCCAAACCGCTCAATCAGCCCGTCGCGGTCATCGATCCCGAAAACCAGAGCACACACTGGCTCCGTTGGCGCTTCGGCAAAGGACAGGCCGGTCAGGACCGACCAGAACGCCTCGCTGTCGAGCAGTTTTTCGGGTTCGGGCGTCGGCGCAAACAAGGGCACGACATTCGGTGGCGAATTTCTCTGTACTTTTTCCTCCGCCACCACGCTTGTAGCCTCGCCACCCTCTTCAAACAGAGCATTCAGGCAAGCAACAATGGCCGCCTTCTTCATCGTTTTGGTAATAAATCCGGTTACCCCGCAAGTACGATCAAACTCGCGATCCGCCTGATTGTCGACATCAGAGACAATCAACGTGAATGGCAATTCCTTCAAGCGCCGAAGAGAACTGGCGCGCAAGCGCGCGATCAGATCGTGCGCCTCAAGTTTGGGCAGGTGGATTCCGGAAACAACCGCCGAGATCGTGGCATCCAGCATGAGCGTCTGCCAAGCCGATTCGCCGTTGGCCTCCTCGATGATCTCGAAATCTTCCTTGAGATGTTTAGTCAACGTCACCCGCACCACGCGCGAGCCGTCAACCACGAGAATCCGGCGAAGCTTATTCATATCGTCCAATGCCTTTTCCCGACCATTTCCTTTGGTTGGAGATAACGCGAGCCCGAGCCATCCCCGAAACAAACACCCGCCACTGTAATTCAGATGTCTTGGCTTGTGTATATCGGAAGTTCTCCTTATTACACGATTTAACTGGAAACAAGCGGAAATCTGTTGAGCCAGGCCAGATGACGACGTGTTGATAACGTCTTTCTGCTGTCACCGCCCCGGAACGCTCGTCAAATGGCGATCTGCAGATACATACCCTGAAAAGCCGCATGGATATTGGCTCTCAGGGCATGCGGCTTCTAAAGCGCGTTTTCCACCAGGCTGACCCAGTAGCTGATGCCGAACGGAAGGATATCGTCGTTGAAGTCGTAGTGCGGGTTGTGCAGGGAGCAGCCTCCCGTTCCGGGCCCATTACCGAGCCAGACGTAGCACCCCGGTTTTTCTTGCAGCATGAAGGAGAAATCCTCTCCGCCCATCGATGGCGATTCGTTCTTGCGCACTTTCTCCTCGCCCAGGAGGGCAACGGCCGTCCGCTGGCAGAACTCGGCTTCGGCCACGCTGTTCACTGTCGGCGGATAGCGGTTGTCGAAGCTGACCGTGATTTGGGCGCCGAAAGCGCTGGCGATTCCCGCACACAGCCGTTCCATCGCCCGCTCGACCAGTTCCTGCACCTCCGGCTTGAAGCTGCGGATAGTTCCGCGCAGAACGGCGTCGTTGGGGATGATGTTCCACGCTTCGCCACCGTGGATTTGCGTGACGCTTACGACGGCCGCTTCGCAGGGATGCAGATTACGCGCAACAATGGTCTGCAAAGCGATCACCAGCTGGCTGGCGACAACGAGGGTATCGACCCCCTGATGCGGCATCGCCGCGTGGCAGCCATGGCCGAGCACGGAAATCTCAAATGAGCAGGTGCCGGCCATCACCGGCCCCGGCATGATGGCCATTTCGCCGACTGGAATCCCCGGCCAGTTGTGCATGCCGAAGACGGCATCCATCGGAAACCGCCTGAACAGGCCGTCCTTGATCATCACGTCGGCGCCGCCTTCCGCTTCCTCGGCGGGCTGGAAAATGAAATGGACGGTGCCGTCGAAATCCAGCCAACTCAGGTTTTCGGCCATGTAGCGCGCGGCACCGAGCAACATGGCGGTGTGCCCATCATGGCCGCAGGCGTGCATCTGTCCGGCGTGCAGGGAACGGTGTGGGAATTCGTTGTACTCCTGTAGAGGCAGGGCGTCCATGTCGGCGCGCAGACCGATGGCACGTGTACTGCTGCCCTTGCGCAAGATGCCGACCACCCCGGTTCTGGCCAAGCCGCGATGCACTTCAAGTCCGTAGGCGGCAAGCTCATGCGCCACGATATCGGAGGTACGCATTTCGTTGAAAGCCAGTTCGGGGTGGGCGTGGATATCGCGCCGCACGGCGGTAATTTCCGAAAGAAAACCAATGTCCAGAGGGTTCATGATTTGAGTTTCACAGGCAGAGTCCTTAGTTTATGCCAGTCCAGCTTGCCGGTGTACGCCTCGTTCCGCTATGCTCATACCCATGCACATCGTGATCATCAGTGGCCTCTCGGGTTCCGGCAAGTCAATCGCCCTCAATATGCTCGAGGACACGGCTTACTATTGCGTCGACAATCTGCCGTCTCAATTATTGCAGGAACTCGTCGATCATCTCGGCCAGCAAGGCTATGACAAAGTGGCCGTCGCCATCGATATCCGCGGCGGCGAGAGCATCGCGATGCTTCCCCAACAATTGGCTGCGCTGCGTGCCAACGAGCTGGAATTGCAATTCCTCTTTCTGGATACCAAAACCGAAACCCTGCTCAAGCGCTATTCGGAAACACGCCGCAGGCATCCTCTGGCCAACGAACAGCGCACGGTGACCGAAGCCATCGCCGAAGAGCGCGTTCGCCTGGAAAGCCTGTCCGAGCTGGGCCACCACATCGACACCAGCGACCTGAAACCCAACGCCCTGCGTGAATGGATACGCCAATTCACGTCCAGCGAAGGGCAACAGGGAATGACCCTGATTTTCGAGTCCTTTGGATTCAAGCATGGTGTTCCGCTCGATGCCGAACTCGTTTTCGACGTGCGCTGCCTGCCCAACCCCTACTACGACCTGAACCTGCGCCCACTGACCGGCCGTCACGCTCCGGTTATCGCCTTTCTTGAAGCTGAAACTGAAGTGGTGCAGATGCGTGACGACATCGCACGCTTCGTCACGACCTGGTTGCCTTGCTATATTCGTGATCATCGAAACTATCTGACCGTGGGTATCGGCTGCACCGGCGGCCAGCACCGCTCGGTCTATTTTGCAGAGTGGCTAGGACGACAGTTCCATCACCAGGCGCGCGTACTGGTTCGACACCGCGAACTGCAACCGCCCACGCCCACCGGCCGACGCTGATGCGCTGGCTGGCGCTGTTCAGGCCCGGTGACTGGCTGGTGGCAATACTTGGCATGACCTTCTGCGTGGCATCCTTTCCCCTGGCCTGGCAAGGCGGCGCGGCGGAAAAAGTGGTCATCAAGCGTGGCGGGGACGTATTCGCCGAGCTCGATCTTTCGCGTAATCGCCAGATCGAAGTTCCCGGCCCGCTCGGCATCACGACAGTGGCCGTTGAGAAACGCCGCGTGCGCGTCGTTTCCGACCCGGGACCGCACCAGTATTGTGTACGCCAGGGCTGGCTGGAGCGCGCCGGCGAAATAGCCATCTGTGCGCCGAACCAGGTCAGCGTCCAGATCATGGGCGGCAAGGAAGCGTATGACTCACTCAGTTATTAAACTGACGACGACTCTAGAAGATCACCGCATCGCACAACTGGCGGCGGCGGCGATTGGCCTGGCGCTGATCGATGCCGCGATTCCCCTGCCCTTGCCCGGCGTCAAACCCGGCTTGTCCAATATCGTCACCCTGATCGTACTGGCGCGTTACGGCTGGGGTACCGCCGCCTGGGTCTGCGGGTTACGCGTCATCGCTGGCGGCTTGCTGCTCGGGCAATTTCTTTCACCGGGGTTTTTCATGAGTCTGACCGGTGCCATGCTCAGTCTGTTTGTTCTGGCCTTTGCCATCCATCTACCGAGGCGCTGGTTTGGGCCAGTCAGCTGGAGCATTCTGGCCGCCTTTGCGCATATCGGCGGGCAGTTGCTGCTGGCGCGATTGTGGCTGATCCCTCATAACGGGCTGTTTTATCTGGTTCCACTTTTTGCCTCGGCTGCGCTCGCTTTCGGTATCATCAACGGACTGATTGCGGCGCGTTTGCTTGCCGAACTCCCAGCCACCGATACTGAAGCTTCGAGGTAAATAATGCCCAAGACGATCTGTCTCGCCTTCACCGGCGCATCCGGAATGCCCTACGGCATCCGCCTGCTCGAATGCCTGCTCGCCGCCGGTTGCCGCGTGCAGTTGCTCTATTCGCAGGTCGCCCAGATCGTCGCCCGGCAGGAAATGGCGCTTGAACTGCCAGCGCGAGCTGCAGAAACGCAGGCATTTTTCCGCGAACGTTACGCCGCACTGTCCGGCTCGCTGGAGGTTTATGGTCGCGAAGAATGGTTCGCTCCGGTCGCCAGCGGCTCCAATCCACCCGATGCCATGGTCGTCTGCCCCTGTACCATGGGCACACTGGCCTCAATCGCCCAGGGACTGGCCAGCAACCTGATCGAACGCGCCGCCGACGTAGTGCTCAAGGAAGGCCGCAAACTGGTGCTGGTTCCACGTGAAACGCCTTTTTCGGCAATTCATCTTGAAAACATGCTGCGTCTGTCGCGTGCCGGCGCGGTGATTCTTCCGCCCAATCCCGGTTTCTACCACCATCCGAAAAGCGTCGAGGAAATGGTCGATTTCGTCGTTGCCCGCATTCTTGATCAGGTGGCCGTTCCGCATGCCTTGATGCAGCGCTGGGGCGAAACCGAGGATTGAACGTGAATTGGCTGAATTTCCTGCGCAAGGAATCGATAGACGTCAAAACCGGGACTCAAACTCTCGAGATTCCGCTTTTTCCCATCGGCGGCGTCCTTTTTCCCGGTGGTGTTCTGACGCTCAAGGTTTTGAACGCCTTTCGGCGTGTGCCTGATCGCCAGCGGCAAGGAGGTCGGCGAACCGGCTGTCCCGCATCTGATCGGCACCCTGGCCAACATCGACCAAGGTGACATGCCGCAGCTCGGCATCCTGATGCTGACCTTGCGTGGTGGAAGCCGTTTCCGCATCCTGTCGCAGGCAACCCAGACCGACGGCTTGTTGCGTGCGCAAGTCGAGTTGCTTCCCGAACAGGGAAGTCGGGTAATTCCTCCTGCGCAGCTTGGCCTGTTGCCATTGTTGAAAAAGGTCTCCGGCGATCTGGGGCCGGAGAAGGTGCCCGAACCGCATGCGTTTGATGACGCAAGCTGGGTCGGTTACCGCCTGACCGAGATACTTCCAATTCAAGCCCTCGCCAAGCAAAAACTGCTGGAACTCGATGACCCGTTGTCGCGGCTGGAGATTCTTTTCACCTATCTGGCACAGCGCAAGCTGGTTTGAGCACAATCAGAAGGTATCCCACGCGAACTTGAGAATCAGCGCGCTGACGACCACCAGAAACAGTTTGCGCACAAACCCGCTACCGTGGTGCAGCGCCATCCGCGTCCCGATGATCGATCCACAGACATTGGCGGTAGCCATGACGGCGGCGAGTACTGGAATATAGAATCCGTTCGGGACAAAGTAGCCAATTGCAGCGAGATTGGTAGCGACATTCACTACCTTTGACGCTGCCGAGGCATGCAGGAAATCAAAGCCAAAGAAACGGATGAAAAGAAAGATGAGAAAACTTCCGGCACCTGGCCCAAAAAATCCATCGTAGAAACCAATGACGCCGCCCAGTATCAGAGCATAAAAAAATTCGCTGCGCCCGGTATGCTGCGGCCGGTGAATCGCGCCAAAATCCTTGCGCCAGAACGTGTAACCTGCCGCGCCGATGAGCATGATCAGGATCATCGGGCGCAGCAACTCGCGCGGCAGCCAGGCGACACACATCGCGCCAAGATAGGAGCAAGCGAAAGCCGCCAGTGCGGCCGGTAACGTTGTTCCCCAAGGCATATTCACTCGGCGCGCGTAACCCAGAGCAGCGTTGCTCGTACCGAACACACTGGCAATTTTGTTAGTGCCGAACAGTGTGGCCGGGAGTTCTTTCGGAAGCGTTGTGAAAAGCGCCGGAATCTGGATCAGTCCACCGCCACCGACAACCGAATCGATAAAACCGGCGAGCAGAGAAGCGGCGGCAAGAATATACAGCTGGGAAAATTCCATAGTCACAGAAAGCCTTGGGTCGGAAAATTTTTTTTGGACTGACCGTTAATAGCGGCCTTTTCTTGTGCCGACCAATACGAAAGCGAAATAGAGCCGGGAAACGCCGCTTGCTTGTTTCCAACCCGGATACCCGCTCCAGAAAGCACTCCATTTTACAGAAACATCATCAGGAATAGGAACGAAAGCCCGTTTGCATGCATTCGGGAAAAAGGTTTCAGGAAATAAATGGCAGGGCAGATCAACAAGTGGACAATCCATGTAAAAGCTGTGAGTAGAAAGTGAACAACTTTCGATAAGAGCATCCAGCGAAAAGTTATTCAATTTTACCCCCAGGACGATACAGGGGTTTTACAGTCCCATTTCTTGCATGCAGGTAACTGAAATTTATCGAGTAATTCTAGTTATCCACAGAGTTACGGCTGACATTGTCTTTATAGTCTTTATATGTAAACTCTTATTACAAGCAATACGCTGTACACGTTTGCCTGTCATTCAACCGCTTCGCGACATTGTTCTCGAATGACTACTAATCGACAAACACGCCACACATCACCGAGATTTATTTGCGAATAACGGTATTCTCGAAGCTTGCACAATCCCGGCCAGTGCCGCTATTGGCATCTCCGATAGCCGGTCCCCTACCCGACTGCCCGTAAAGCGCGTGAGTGATGCGCACGAGAGGCAGAAGGCGTAAAAAAGCCCGCATGCAAGCGGGCCATAAGGACGATTACGGGATGTTTTGGGAAACGCCGGGAGTGCTTTTACTTGCCAATGCAGAAGCGCCCGAAGATTTCTCCCAGCAGATCATCGGCGGAAAATTCGCCGGTTATCGAGCCAAGAGCGGATTGAGCCAGACGCAATTCTTCGGCGAATAGTTCGAGTTGCGGCAATTGAGTCTGAGCTGCAGCAATATGTTTACCGGTATCGGACAAGGCACGCAAGTGGCGTTCGCGGGCAATGAACACGTCTTCAACTGGGTGCCAGCCCGCAATACGCAGCAATTCCTGATGCAACAGTTCGACCCCTTCGCCATGTTTGGCAGAGAGTGAAATCGCAACGCCATCAGTTTCTTCATGGCGTTGCGCTGCACGTCCGGCAAGATCGACCTTGTTATAAACGGTAATTCGTGCGAGTGACGCCGGGAGTTGGGCAAGAATGCCCCGTTCTGCTTCGCCAACCCCGCTTCGCGCATCGACCAGCAGAACGACTACGTCGGCTCGTTCGACCTCGCGCCAGGTACGGGCGATTCCAATTTTCTCGATTTCGTCTTCAGTTGCACGCAGCCCGGCAGTATCAATGATATGCAGGGGGATGCCTTCGAGTTGCAAGGTGCCACGTACGACATCGCGAGTGGTGCCAGCCACCGGGGTAACGATGGCGAGCTCGTCGCCGGCCAGGCGGTTCAGAAGGCTCGACTTGCCGACATTGGGTTGTCCGGCAAGTACCACGTGTAATCCACCTTGAAGCAGCCTGCCCTGCTGGGCGCGGTCAAACACCTTCGCCAGCCTCTGTTGCAGGCGTTTAAGGCGGCCAAAGGCATCAGCTGCTTCGAGAAAATCAACTTCTTCTTCAGGAAAATCGAGGGTCGCTTCGACCAGCGCCCGCAGTTCAGTCAGCTGCTCAAGAAGTGCGTTAACTTCCTTTGAAAACTCGCCATGCAGCGAACGTACGGCGCTACGCGCGGCAGCCGTCGTCGCCGCGTCGATCAGATCGATTACCGCTTCGGCTTGCGCCAGATCAAGTTTTCCGTTGAGGTAGGCACGGCGGGTAAATTCGCCGGGTTCGGCCAGACGTGCGCCAAGATCCACGCAGCGCGCCAGCAGCATTTGCAGAACTACGGGGCCGCCATGGCCTTGCAGTTCAAGAACATCTTCGCCGGTGAAGGAATGTGGTGCGGGGAAAAAGAGGAGCAGACCGGTGTCGATGAGACTGCCGTCAGCCGCGCGGAAATCGGCGAGCGTCGCCTGGCGAGGCAGGGGCTGCTTTGCGCTCAGTGCTTGTGCAAAGGCCAGGATCTCCTGGCCCGAGATACGAATGACGCCGATGCCGCCACGGCCTGGAGCCGTAGCTATGGCGGCAATCGTGTCAGGCCTTGGCGTCGTTCGCGGCTTTTCCGCCACGCTCGATCATTCGCGTGATCTGCCATTGCTGGGCAATGGAGAGGGTATTGTTGACAACCCAGTAGAGCACCAAACCAGCCGGGAAGGAGAAGAACATAAAGCCAAAAATAAACGGCATGAGCGTCGTGATCTTGGCCTGGATGGGATCAGGTGGCGTCGGATTAAGCTTCGTCTGAATCAACATGGTCCCCATCATGATGATCGGCAATGGGCCAATCGGAAAATTGAGCCAAGGGATTACACCGAACAACGAGTCTGGAGCGGATAAGTCCGTGATCCAGCCAATCCAGGGAGCACCACGCATTTCAACCGCACCGAGCAAAGCCCAGTAGAGCGCGATGAAGACCGGGATCTGCACCAGTATTGGCAGACAACCACCGAGTGGATTGATTTTCTCGGTCTTGTAAAGATTCATCATTTCAATGTTGAGCTTTTGCTTGTCGTCACCGCAGCGCTCACGCAAAGCGGTCATGCGTGGTGCGATGGCCTTCATCTTGGCCATTGATTTGTAGCTTGCTGCCGACAAGGGGAAGAAGAGCGCCTTGATGCCGATGGTCAGAAGGACAATGGACCAGCCCCAGTTGCCAACCAGTTTGTGGATGGTTTCCAGGCACCAGAAAATCGGGGCGGCCACGATAGTCAGCCAGCCGTAATCCACTACCAGCGGTAGGCCCTGAGCTCCGATACCCCCGTCGGCTACCGGCTTTGCCAACTGATCGAGCGACGACTGGATTTGTGGTCCGGCATATAGCGAGACCGAAAGGCTAGCCTTGGCACCCGGCTCGGCCACCGGAGCTGGAACGATAAGGCCGGCCGCAACGGCAGGATGAACGCTGCCGTCCAGCTTGCGCACATAGAACTCGCGCTGCAGTTTTTCCTGAGGAATCCAGGCTGAAACGAAATAGTGTTGAACCATCGCCATCCAGCCATTATCGGCGTTGGCGTTGAACTTGGCCTTTCCCTTTTCGACGTCTTCGAAGGTAATCTTCTGAAACTTGTCTTGTTCGGTGTACAAAGCCGGTCCGGTGAAGGTGCTGACCATGCTGCTCTCACCTGCCGGGGTGACATTGTCACGCTGAAGCTGATAGTAGGCATGCGCTGCAACCTGTTTTTGGCTGCCATTGTCTATTTCGTAAGCAACGTTGATCAGGTAACTGCCACGAGTAAAGGTGTAGATCTTGGCTACCTTGACGCCATCAACAACTGGGGCGTCGAGGCGAAGCTGAATGGTTTTCGCGTCAGCGCCAAGTTCCCGGCTACCGGCAGAAACAGAAAACTTTGTTTTGTGATTAGGTAAGCCTTCGCCAATCAATCCGCTTTGTGCAGCGTATTGATGCTTGGCGTCAAAGAGCGAGAAACTTTTTGTATTGTCATCGCTTGCCTTATAGCTATTCAACTCAAGGCCAACGATATCGCCGCCTTGCGTGGAGACGTCGGCGATGAAAAGATCCGTCTTTACTCGGACTACTTCACCTGCCACCGCCGGGGTGGTTAACGGAACAGCCGGGGCCGCAGACACCGCCACCGCCGGGGCCACGCTGGGCACCGGTATAGACGAACCACTTACAGGAGCATTAGCGGCAACAACGGCGGGCGGTGGTGGGTTGCTGTATTTTTGCCAGGCATCCCAAAGCATGACCAAAGAGAAAGCGAAGACAAACATGAGAATCAGGCGTCGGTTATCCATGAACGGCCTATATAATTAAAAAATCAGGGGACGGGGTCAAAACCACCCGAATTCCATGGGTGGCAGCGAGATAGGCGTTTAAGTCCGAGGCGTGCGCCCTTGAGCGCACCGTATTTTTCCACCGCCTCGGTGGTGTACTCCGAGCAGCTGGGGAAAAAACGGCAGCGACGCCCTAAAACAGGGCTGATCGCATATTGGTAGATGCGAATCAATGCTAGCAGCAGAAATTTCATCGGCTCATCGTTCTGGTGAGATCATTTTGCCCAGCAAGGCCCGAATTTCTTCAGCCAGGACTCGCCGGTCAAGTGCTTTGGGTTTAGCCGCCAAACGCAATATCAGGTCGCGCGACGGCAGATGACTGCGCATCAGGCGGAAGTGCTCACGAGCTAACCGCCGAATCAGGTTTCGATCAACAGAACGGCGCAAAAGCCGCTTGGCGACAACCAGGCCCAAGCGGGCACCAGCAACTTCTCCATCCGCCCGAAGGCGGTAATGTAACAGGAAATGCGAGCTCTTAAATGCTCTCCTGAAACCAAAAACGGATGAGTACTCATCCGTTTTTGTCAGTCGATAGCTCTTGGGAAACGCAAAGCTTGTTGCCAAGCGTTTACCCGGTAGTTGTCTGGTGTTCAAACGGCCAAGCGGTGGCGACCCTTGGCACGACGGGCACGGATTACGGCACGACCACCGCGAGTAGCCATACGAACGAGAAAGCCGTGGGTACGTTTGCGACGAATAACCGACGGTTGATAGGTACGTTTCATTATTAAGCCCTTGAAGTCATTACGAAGTAAACGCGCAATTAGACAGCGCCTCCCTAATGCTTGTCAAGTCTAAATTTTAAAGGTAGCTGTGGATAACTTTCATCCGACAGGTTAAAATTCACTTCTCTCTGGGAGCAAACACCCTGGAAATTCAACTGAAATCAATCATAAGCAATTCCTTCACCAAAACAGCTGTATTAGAACGTCATCCATTCCTTACCCCTAATTTTGGATGATTGCACGGATATTGCAGCACCTAATCTGGACGTATTGAATCAATAGTGATGAGTAGCTTCTGGACTTCCTGTCTGAGCCAGTTCGAACAAGAACTCCCGCCTCAGCAATTCAATACCTGGATCCGCCCCCTTCGTCTTGAAGGTGAGGATGATTATTCGAACGGATTGCGCTTGCTTGCACCCAATGGCTTTATTCTTAAATGGGTCAAGGAGCGTTATCTGACGCGTATCGAAGAACTCGGCAGCGCGTTCTTCTCAGCGCCGGTAAGTGTTTCTCTGATGCTGGGTGAACGAGTAGCTGCGCCTGGCAATCCGACCCCATCGCGGATGATAAACGCGGTAAGCCAGTTAGAGCGGTCACTCAATTCGCAGAGTCCGGTTTTTTCTGCTTTGGAACGTACGCATGCGAAGACACGCTCCGTGTATGAAAAAACCCGGCTTATCCCCGGCTTTACATTTGAAAACTTGATCGTCGGAAAAGCCAACGATCTGGCACGAGCGGCCTCGGTTCAGGTATCGATCAACCCGGGTGGTGCTGCCTACAACCCGATGTTCATCTATGGTGGCGCCGGTCTCGGTAAGACACACCTGATTCACGCGATAGGTAATCATATTCTGGAGCACAATCCTGACAAAGTTGTCCGTTATGTCCACGCAGAGGATTATTACTCGGACGTTGTACGTGCTTACCAGACAAAATCGTTTGACGCTTTCAAGCGCTATTACCGTTCACTTGATGTCCTTTTGCTTGACGACGTGCAGTTTTTTAACGGAAAGAATCGGACACAGGAAGAATTTTTCTTCGTTTTCAATGCGTTGATTGAATCAAAGAAGCAGATAGTAATTAGCTGCGATACCTATCCAAAGGACATTTCTGGCTTGGAGGACCGTTTGATTACCCGTTTTGACTGGGGTCTTACGGTTCAGATCGAACCGCCTGAAATCGAGATGCGCGTTGCCATTCTTAAAAAGAAAGCGGAAGCGGACAGGGTCGAGCTTGACGACGAAGTAGCTTTTTATATTGCCAAACATCTTAGGTCCAACGTTCGTGAGCTTGAGGGTGCGCTCAAGAAGGTTCTTGCTTATGCGTCATTCCATGGGCAAAAAATCGATCTTGATCTTGCCAAAGCGTCGCTAAAAGATTTGATCGGTGCGGTTAACCGGCAAATTACGGTCGAAAATATTCAAAAAACGGTCGCTGACTACTTCAAGATCAAGGTTGCCGATCTGTTTTCAAAAAAGCGTACGCGCCAAATCGCTCGTCCGCGCCAGGTTGCCATGTGGTTGGCAAAGAATCTCACGTCACAAAGTTACCCTTCTATTGGTGATGCTTTTGGTGGCCGCGACCATACGACTGTCCTGCACGCGGTACGTACAATTGAAACATTGCGTGCCAAGGATAATGAACTGAACCACGATGTGCATGTTTTGTTACAGGTATTGAAGGGCTGAGGTGTTATGTATAAGTCTTGTAGAAGTTATGTGTAATTAGTGAATAAAGTTTGAATTTTCGGGCTGTGGATAAATTGTTCATTTTCATCCACAGGTGGATACAGAGATTTTACAACTGCAAAAATTTAGTCTAATTATCTGAAATATAACGATAAATTAAAGATATCCACAGACTTGTCCTTGATATTATCTTTATAGGATTTATATATATGGTTCTTATTAAAACCCAGCGTGACATGCTTCTGGCCCCGTTACAGTCAGTGTCTGGCATCGTCGAGAAGAGGCATACACTGCCTATTCTGTCGAACGTTTTGCTGGAAAAAAGGGGGGATCGACTAACCTTACTGGCGACAGATATCGAGATTCAAATCACAACGTCGACTTTAGGCGCTGCGGGTGATGGAGATGGTGCAGTTACCGTTGGCGCACGCAAACTTCAGGATATTCTTCGGTCACTGCCGGAAAGCGCAGAAGTCAGCCTGACCCTTGACGATAAGCGACTGCAGGTTAAAGCCGGTAAGAGCCGCTTCAATCTGCAAACCCTGCCAGCAGAAGATTTTCCGCGCATGGCATTGACCGATGGTGACCTGAAGAAACTTACAGTTACGCAAAAGCAATTTCGTCAGTTGTTGGGGCAAACCCAGTTTTCGATGGCTGCCCAAGACGTTCGTTATTACCTGAATGGTCTGCTGCTCCTCGTTGATGGTAACGAGTTGCGTGCGGTCGCGACTGATGGACACCGCCTAGCCTATGCCAGTATGCCGCTTGAGGGCGATGCAACATCGCCAAGACAGGAACTGATTCTGCCGCGCAAAACGGTTCTCGAACTGAACCGCTTGTTGGCAGATAACGATGAGCCTTTGTCGATTGAGCTGGCATCGAACCAGATTCGTTTCCAGTTCGGACAGATCAACCTAGTGTCGAAACTGATTGACGGAAAGTTTCCCGATTACGAGCGCGTCATACCGGCCACGCTCAAAAATGTTGTCGCTTTGAATCGCGTCGCCTTACTCCAGTCAATGGTTAGAGCAGCAATTTTGACCAACGAGAAATTCAGGGGCGTACGTTTGGTATTGACTGCTGGCAGCTTGAAGATTATGGCTGCCAATGCCGAGCAGGAAGAGGCTCAGGAGGAAATCGAAGTTGACTATAGCGGCGACGCTATCGACGTTGGCTTTAATGTCGTTTATCTGCTTGATGTCCTTAATAATTCATCTGCAGAAATGGTTGAATGGGGATTTAACGATGCCAATTCAAGTGCGCTATTAACCATTCCTGGCAACGAGCGCTTCAAATACGTTGTAATGCCCATGAGAATCTAGTTTTAACAGTTGTAAAACAATGATTTAGTAAAGTTTCACGTGAAACATAAATTGGATAGAGCATGATTGAAGAGAATGGCCAGTCTCCCGCTTACGACGAATCAAGTATTCAACAGCTTGAGGGTTTGGAAGCAGTTCGCAAGCGTCCGGGAATGTATATTGGTGATACCTCTGACGGCACCGGTTTGCATCACATGGTGTTTGAAGTTGTTGATAACGCCATCGACGAGGCACTGGCTGGCCATTGCGACGATATCGTAATAACCATCCATGCCGACAATTCAATTTCGGTGACCGACAACGGGCGCGGAATACCTACTGGCGTTAAATTCGACGACAAGCATGAACCGAAGCGTTCAGCCGCCGAGATCGTCATGTGCGTGCTTCACGCAGGTGGCAAGTTTAACCAGAACTCTTATAAGGTTTCCGGTGGACTGCACGGTGTGGGTGTTTCCTGTGTAAATGCGCTTTCCAAGTGGCTTCGTTTGACCATTCGTCGTGATGGCAAGAAGTACTTGCTGGATTTCAACCGAGGTGCTGCGGTTGATCGACTGATTGAAATCCAGAACGGTGTTGAAGTGTCACCGCTTCGGGTAGCTGGCACTACCGAAAGAAGGGGAACAGAAGTGCATTTCATGGCTGATGAGGAAATTTTCGGTCATGTTGAATTTCACTACGAAATTATCGCCAAGCGTTTGCGAGAACTCTCATTCCTGAACAACGGTGTAAAAATCCGACTTGTTGATCAGCGTACTGGCAAGGAAGAAGATTTTGCCTTTCTTGGCGGCGTGAAGGGTTTCGTCGAGTATATCAATCGCTCCAAGACCGTATTGCATCCCAATGTCTTCTTCTCGACCGGTGAGTCGGCTATTCCGAACGGTGGTGCGATCAGCGTCGAAGTAGCAATGCAGTGGAACGACACCTACGCCGAGCAGGTGCTGTGCTTTACCAACAACATTCCACAGTCGGATGGTGGTACGCATATGACCGGTCTGCGCGCGGCGATGACGCGGGTGATCAACAAATACATCGAAGAGCACGAGATTGCCAAGAAGGCCAAGGTCGATATATCCGGTGATGATATGCGTGAAGGTCTGGCCTGTGTTTTATCTGTGAAGATGCCGGACCCAAAATTCGCCTCACAAACCAAGATGAAATTAGTGTCCTCAGAAGCGCGTCCAGCGGTCGAGGAGGTTGTTGCGGCCAGACTGACCGAGTTCTTGCAGGAACGCCCAATTGACGCCAAGGTGATCACTGGCAAAATTGTCGAAGCTGCACGTGCGCGCGATGCCGCGCGGAAAGCGCGTGAAATGACGCGCCGCAAGGGGTTGCTCGATGGTGTTGGCTTGCCGGGCAAACTCGCGGATTGCCAGGAAAAGGACCCGACTCTTTGCGAACTCTATCTGGTTGAGGGTGATTCCGCCGGAGGTTCGGCCAAACAGGGACGCGACCGCAAATTCCAGGCGATTTTGCCGCTCAAGGGAAAGATTCTTAACGTTGAGAAGGCACGATTCGACAAGCTGATTTCGTCACAGGAGATCGCCACTCTTATTACAGCACTGGGTACCGGTATCGGGAAGGATGAGTACAAGCCGGAAAAACTGCGTTATCACCGGCTTATAATCATGACCGACGCCGACGTGGACGGCGCCCACATTCGTACCCTCCTCCTGACGTTTTTTTACCGGCAGATGCCTGAACTGGTTGAGGGCGGACATATCTATATTGCCCAGCCACCGCTATACAAGGTCAAGCACGGCAAGACTGAGCGCTATATCAAGGACGATCAGGCCCTTAATCAGTTTTTGTTGTCGCTGGCGCTGGAAGACTCGGTTCTGGTGCCAAAATTTGGCGCTCCGGCAATTGTCGGAGTCGCGTTGGAAGAGTTGGCGCGCGAGTATTTGTTGGCTGAAGCGGTAATCAATCGTCTTTCGCACATGATCAACCCGCAGGTGCTACACGCCTTGATTGACGCCAACCTGAAAATCGAACTGGGTGATGAGGTTTCAGCGCAAGCCAGTGCCGATGATCTGATGCGGGTGATTGGCAGCAAGCTCGGTGTGCACATTTTTGCCCGGTATGATCAAGCGCACGAACGGTGGCAGTTGCGGTTAGAGAAGATGCACCATGGCAATCTGAAGGTTGGCGTGATTGATGAAGATTTATTGGTAAGTGGCGACTACGCGCAGTTGCGCAAAACCGCCGAAACCCTGGCCGATTTGTACGGCTCCGGCGGATATGTTGCCCGTGGCGAGAAGAAGCAGTTGGTAACTAGTTTTGCCGAGACAATGCGCTGGTTGCTCAACGAAGTCGAACGCGGCATCAGTAAGCAGCGCTACAAAGGTCTGGGCGAAATGAATCCCAGTCAGCTTTGGGAAACGACGATGGACCCCAAGGTTCGCCGTCTGCTCAGGGTTCAGATTGAAGATGCCATTGGTGCCGATGAGATCTTTACGACGCTCATGGGCGAGTTGGTCGAACCGCGTCGAAATTTCATCGAATTGAACGCTCTCGCAGCAAGAAATATCGACGTTTGATTTTGTACGATAGTATGTAGTTGACGGCCTCGAAGTGAGCTTCGAGGCCTTTGTTTTTGGAGTCAATTCATGGAACTCGAACGTTTACTCAGATCGCAGGGTTTTGGCAGTCGTCCAGAATGTCGTCACCTGATCTACTCTGGCCGGGTGAGCGTGTTCGGCGAACCTTGCGATGATCCTTTCGCCAAATTCGAGCCGGAGGGGTTTAGCTTCTCGGTTGATGGAGTGCTTTGGGGCTATAGGAAATTCGTTTACCTTGCGCTGAATAAGCCAGCCAACTATGAATGCTCGCAAAAACCGAAACACCACCCCAGCGTTTATACCCTGCTTCCGCCGCCGCTTCTGATGCGTGGTGTTCAGGCGGTTGGCCGGCTTGATGAAGATACGACCGGCCTCTTGCTGCTCACGGATGATGGGCAGTTCATTCACACCTATACGTCGCCAAAGAAACTTGTACCGAAAGTCTACGAAGTCATGACCAAGCACTCCATCGACGATACTCAACTCAGCGGCCTGGTGTCGGGCGTCCAGCTTAACGACGAGCCGGCACCAATTGCGGCTACTGCCTGTGAACGACTTTCCGAACGTCTGATGCGGCTGACGGTAACTGAGGGAAAGTACCATCTGGTCAAACGTATGATTGCAGCGGCGAGCAATCGTGTCGAGGCGCTGCATCGTGTTTCCATTGGCGGATTCGAATTGCCATCTTCGTTACTGCCCGGTCAGTGGATGTGGATGGAAGCGGCCGACCTCGAACGTTTGGGATCACGCAAGCAGGTAAATTAGACGGTTTTGTAGTTGTCGTCTCGGGATTGACGGCGCATCATGTACGGCTTGTTGTTTCATCGGGAGGGCATGCTGTGCAAACTGTCTTGATCATTGTCCATGCGCCGGCTTACGGTAGCGAGCGGATGTTGAGTGCGCTACGGCTTGCGACGTCCATAGCCAGTCAGGAAACTGAAACGGTCGATTTGCGCCTGTTCATGATGTCTGATGCCGTAACGGTCGGCCTTGCCAATCCGCCAACGGCTCAAGCAGGTGGCGGATTGCAGCAAATGCTTGAGGCACTGGTTCAGCAAGGCGCACAGGTCAGGCTGTGCCGTACCAGTGCGCAGGCCCGCGGAATCGCCGATCTCGCAATGATTTCTGGCGTTTGTATTGGCACCCTGCCTGAACTAGCTGAATGGACGCTAGCGGCAGACAAGGTGATCACATTCTGAACGCTTGATGACGCTCACCGAACTGCGCTATATCGTGATGCTCGCCCGCGAGCGGCATTTTGGTCGCGCGGCTGAAAAATGTCATGTCAGCCAGCCGACGCTCTCTGTGGCCTTAAAAAAAGTCGAGCAGCGGCATGGCGTAATTCTTTTCGAGCGTTCCGCTGCCGACGTACGCTTAACGACCATCGGGGAGCAAATTGCGCGACAGGCTGAACGCGTGCTTGAAGAAGCTGGCCGGCTCAAGGAAATAGCTGCGCAAGGCAAAGATCCTCTGGTCGGCGCGTTGCGTCTTGGGGTGATCTATACCATAGCGCCCTACCTTCTGCCGCGCCTGATCCCTGCTTTGCATGCCCGTGCGCCACGCATGCCAATGTACCTTCAGGAGAATTTTACCGTCAGTCTGGCCGAACAATTGCGGCGAGGTGATCTGGACGTGATTATCGTCGCCCTGCCTTTTTCCGAGCCTGGCATCGTTTCACGGCCGGTGTATGACGAGCCCTTTTGTGTTGTCACGCCGATCGGTCACCCGTTGTCCGAGCAAACCGATATTTCCGCAAATCAAGTTGCCTCCGAAAATTTGTTGTTGCTCGGCAACGGCAATTGTTTCCGTGATCAGGTTTTACAAGCCTGTCCGCATCTTTCTGAACCGGGAGCGATGGAAGGTGCCATTGAAGGTAGCTCTCTGGAAACGGTTCGACACATGGTGGCGAGTGGTGCGGGAATCTCCGTTGTGCCGATATCGGCCGCAAAATCGTGGCCTCAGAATGAGCTCCTGCTGCATTTTCTTCCCTTCGCTGACCCCACGCCATTCCGGCGAGTTGTGATCGCGTGGCGGGCCTCTTTCCCGCGTCCTGGGGCTATAGACATTTTGCGAGCTGCCGTCCTCGATGCTCCGCCTGCCGGGGTAAATCTAATTCTGTAAAGTTTGGCTAAATTGTAGAAGTGCCGCAGGGTTCCACGTGAAACAAAAGAGCTGCCCGCAGGCAGCTCTTTTGTTTGTGGTGGGAGCGGAAACAGCAATGCTATTTCTTTTGCTTGGTCGCCGCCTTTTTGCCAGACGGCTTCTCAGTGGAAGGCTCGGCCTCTGATTTCACAGATTTTGGAGACGCCTTGGCTTTGGGTTCTCGCTTCTCAAACTCGAACCCGACTTTTCCGTCGGTGCCGCGCACAAGAAAGGCCGAGAATTTGCGCCGGGTGCGCGCAGAAATAAACTCCTTGAGCAGATCGGTGCGACCAGTTGCAAGCAGTTTTTCCATCTGCGCCGTCTCAACCGGCTGTTGCAGAATGACCTTGCCGGAACGGAAGTCACAGCTCTTGGTCGGCCCGACAGATTTCTCGCAGACATAAGCCATGCCGTGATCGAAAACCCTGGCTGCGCATTTCGGGCAGGGGCCTAGCGACTTTTGTTCAGAGAAATCGACTTCTTCGGCGCTGCTGTCATCGCTATTGGCACCCTGGCCAAAATCGAACTCCGGCAGATTGTCTGCGTTGAGTTTGATGAGGGCGTTGAAAGGGCGCCCCATCTTGTTCCGGAAGCCGGTGAGCGGGCCGATCCGCCGTTCGGTAAGCAATTCCTCTATTTCGGACGCTTCATATTGGCGTCCTGCGACGATCTTCCACAGCGAAAATTCACAGGCTTGGCACTGGAATTTCTTGTAGGTTTCCTTGATCAAGCCACCGCATTTTGGACAGGGAGTAGACAGTTCGCCGAAATCGCCCGGGATTGTGTCGCTATCGTAGCTCTTGGCGCGGTCCACGATGTGCTGCGTCACAGCGGCGATCTCCTTCATGAAGGCATCGCGGGACATTTCGCCGCGCTCCATGCGCGCGAGTTTGTATTCCCATTCGCCCGTCAACTCTGCTGCCGTAAGCTCGGGGATACCGAGTCCGTTGAGAAGGGTCATCAGTGAGAAGGCTTTGGCGGTAGGCTGCAGTTCACGGCCTTCGCGATGCAAATACTGTTCGCCAATAAGGTTCTCTATGATTTGGGCACGCGTAGCTGGCGTCCCAAGACCCCGTCCCGCCATGGCGGCCTTGAGTTCTTCGTCATCGACTGTTTTGCCCGCACCTTCCATAGCCGAGAGCAGTGTTGCTTCCGAATAGCGAGGAGGTGGTCGCGTTTCAGTGGCGTTAAGGATGACTTCTTTAGCCTTCACTATTTCCTTTGGTGATACGGCTACCAGATTGCCTTCATCTCCGTCTTGCCCTTCGCGGCCATACACTGCCAGCCAGCCCGGATTGACCAGAACCTTGCCTTCCGTCTTGAAGGGTTCGCTTTCAACGCGCGTTATACGCGTGGTGATCATATATTCTGCCGCAGGGTAGAAAACCGCCAGAAATCGTTTGACAACCATGTCGTAAAGCTTCTGTTCGGGCTCAGAGAGATGCTTGGGCGCCTGCAAAGTCGGGATGATCGCGAAGTGGTCTGAAATCTTGGTGTTGTTGAATATGCGTTTGTTCGGCATGACCCAGTTGCGCGCCAGGATCTGGTGCGCAAAAGGTGAAAATCTGGCAAGCATCCCTTCGTCGTGCCCTTTGCCGACGCCTTCTCCGGTAAGCATCTTGAGCGTTTCTTTTACTGTGGAGAGGTAGTCCTCGGGCAGTGCGCGAGCATCGGTACGCGGGTAGGTCAACACCTTGTGTTTCTCATACAGCGCTTGCGCCAGACCGAGTGTTGATTTTGCAGAAAACCCGAAGCGGCTGTTGGCTTCGCGCTGTAGACTGGTCAGGTCGTAGAGCAACGGAGAGAGCTGAGTCGAAGGCTTGGCTTCTTCAGTTACCTCACCCGGCCGGCCAACGCACTTGCTCTGCAGGAATTGCGCACGGCCTTCATCCCACAGGCGGTCGGCGCGCTGATGTTCATCTTCTTCGGCCTTGCTCTTGCTGAAATTCTCATCGAACCACTTACCCTTGTACTCACCGGCTACACAGGCGAAACTGCCTTCCAGCTCCCAGTAGGGGCGCGGCTTGAACTTCCTGATCTTGTCTTCGCGGTCAACCATCAACGCCAGGGTCGGCGTTTGAACGCGGCCAACCGTCGTCAAATGGAAGCCACCTGTCTTTGAATTAAACGCTGTCATGGCTCGCGTGCCATTGATTCCGACCAGCCAGTCTGACTCCGAACGACAGACTGCGGCATCGGCGAGTCCCTGCATCTCGGAACCGTCACGCAGGCGCGAGAAGCCATCCTTGATGGCCTGCTGGGTCATTGACTGGAGCCACAGGCGTTTGACCGGCTTGCCGCTTTTGGCGTGTTGCGCAATGTAATTGAAGATCAGTTCGCCTTCGCGGCCAGCATCGCAGGCGTTTACCAGGGAGTTGACATCCTTGCGCTTGATCAGGCGAGTCAGCAACTTGAGCCGCGATTCAGTTTTCTCGATAGGTCTGAGTGCGAAGTGCGGTGGTATCACTGGCAGGTGAGCGAAGGACCATTTCCCGCGTTTGACCTCGTATTCCTCCGGACAGGCCAGTTCGAGCAAATGGCCGACAGCTGAGGAAAGGACGCAATCATCGCTTTCAAAGTAGTCGTCGTGTTTGGCAAACCCGCCGAGTGCTCGCGCGATATCTGCAGCGACGGAAGGTTTTTCGGCAATGATCAGCTTCTTGCTCATGGCGTATTTTTGGCCTGGGAGAGTGACAAATTAATATGGCTATGGTATGGACAAAAGGAACCACGTTGCTGGGCATAATAAAAGCACTATGCCGCACTTGGCAAGCAAGCATCGTTATCAGGGTATTGCTACCTTGAAAAACCGCTGGGCTTTACGTGTGCGCTTGCACGTTCCTTTCGATTCAGTGCAAACGTTCCGGATCGGCTTCGTAAAGCAATTCTTCGACAATCAGCGGTTCAAGACTTTGTTCACGGCTCCACAGTACCATCAATACGATGATCTTGAATTTGCCTAGAGGAACAGGATCATCTTCAATAGCCATCCCGCGCTCAATGATCAATTCACGCAAAGCCGGTGTGATAACCCCAGCAGATTCTAGAAAGATGATGAAACTCAGACATTCGACGCCAAGCTTCTGCTGTTCGCCGATAGAGTAAATGCGCAGTGAACGGAAATCGCAGGCAAACTCAACCGCCGGCAAATTCTTGAGCCCGGCCAGCCAGTCGAGCGCGATCGAAATCTCCTGCCCTTCAAATCCAACCACACTCAGTTTGCGCGCTAAATCGTCTGGTTTAGGGTGTGAGGTAAAGTCCTGGTAATTTTCAAAAAGGTAGACAAGGATATCGATCATGGAGATTCAGGTTT
>JAIFNM010000015.1 GCA_020047725.1 Betaproteobacteria bacterium | reverse complement strand
ACATTGAGCTCGAACTCACTGATGCTGCCCTTCATGCCGAGTAGCAGCCGGTCGTTCGGCAGGCAGGGGTCGTATACGCCGTCAAGGTTGATCACCCGCGCTTCAACCAGACCGCACAGTTCGAGCAGATGGTGCCAGTCACGCCCGTTACGGGCAAGACGCGATGCATCCAAGCATAGGACGGCGCCGACTTCGCCGGCACAGAGCAGGGCCACCAAGCGCTCAAAACCGGGCCGGGCCATCGTTCCGCTCGCTGATCGACCCAAATCATCGTCAATGACCTCGATACTACGAAAGCCACGACGCTTTGCTTCTCCCACCAGTTCGTATTGGCGACGTAGGCTCTCGAGGTTCATCTGAACCTGGGCTTGTGTCGACTGCCGGACATAAACTACCGCCTTGCGTTGGAGAAGAGGCGCTGGCAGACGATCAGTGTTCGTCATCGTCATACTCCTTCCCGGTGGTGGCGTCCGTGGCTTGTATCAGTAGGCTTGCAAGATGTGTGATTGCCCTTGTGCGCTGTGCGGTGCTCATTCCCTGAAGCTCGGCGTTGTCGAACACCATGCTCATTTGGCGCGGCGTCACCGTCGGCGATTGCAGTCGTGCTGGAACGCCCTTTGGTAGCTTGTTCATTGAGTTTCTCCCGGACGATGTTGGAATCGTCCGGCGAGTCTGCTCTCAAGTGCCGATCAACAAGCAGCCGATGTAGAGCGGATAGCACGGCCACCGTGACCCTCGGCTCGCCCAGCTCCATAGATAAACACACGGTAGGATCAAGCATCCAGGCTGCCACTACCTTGACTACGCCAGGGGCGGCATCGACATGTACTACGTAACTGCCGCTGCGTTGCTCAACGTCACGAACCTTGACGCAACGACCATACAGCGGATGCCATCGATAATAGACTTCAACTTCTTGCCCGATATGGGCAGAATGAGCGCGAACTGACCCTGGGGCGCCGCAATTGGCTATTTACCGGCTCAGAGCGTGCCGGTTGTCGTGCCACCGCGATCCAGAGTTTGCTCGCCACCGCCAAACTCAACGGCCTGGAGCCGTATGCCTGGCTCAAGGATACCTTGGAAAAACTCCCGACCTGGCCTTATAGCCGGATTGATGAGTTGTTGCCGCTCAGGAAGGCAACTCCCGAATAACGCCGCTGCCAATACGGTGGCGTAGATCGCTTACGGTTCTTCTATTTTCTGTAGTGTTGTAACGGCACAACAACACGAAACGCCGATTAAATTTGTGTGGGTATTGTGTGGGTATAGAGGAAATTCTACCCAAGAAAGCAAAAAGCCAACCCCTACTAACTGCTTGATTCTATTGGTCGGCGTGACAGGATTCGAACCTGCGACCCCTTGTCCCCCAGACAAGTGCGCTACCAGGCTGCGCTACACGCCGACAGCCCAAGATTATATCCTATCTCGGGCTATTTTGTCTCAGACTCGGAGCATTTCTACGATGCTTATCAGTTCCACGCGCAGCAGTTCCGGTGTAAGAGCGAACTGTGAGGGCTTGGCTTCGGCTATTGCGTCATCGAGGCGGTTGCGTGCGCCACTGATGGTGAACCCTTGGCTGTAGAGCAGTTCACGAATACGACGAACCAGCAATACTTCATGATGCTGGTAGTAACGTCGATTGCCGCGACGTTTTACCGGCTTCAATTGCGTGAATTCCTGCTCCCAATAACGCAGGACGTGAGGCTTCACACCACAGAGTTCGCTGACTTCTCCAATGGTGAAATAGCGCTTTGCCGGGATGGGGGGCAAAGGCTCCTTTACGGTGTCTTTAGGACTCGATTCCATCGTAGGAAAGCTCCACTTCGCCCTTCAGTTTTTGGCTGGCATGGAAGGTTACAACGCGCCGCGCGGTGATCGGAATTTCTTCGCCCGTCTTCGGATTGCGGCCCGGACGCTGCGGTTTGTCGCGCAACTGGAAATTTCCAAACCCCGAGAGCTTTACACCGTCTCCGCGTTCAAGCGCGTTTCGGATCTCTTCGAAGAAGGCTTCGACCATATCTTTGGCCTCGCGTTTGTTGAGGCCGACTTTGTCAAAAAGTAAATCTGCAAGTTCTGCTTTAGTGAGCGTCATGTCTCTTTTTTTCCGTCAGACGCGAAGCTGTGCCGCGAAGGAATGCTGCAAATATTTGATTAGTTGTTGCACTGCGAAATCGACTTCAGAGTCTTGCAAAGACCTTTGAGTATCTTGCATAACTATACGAAATGCAAGACTTTTTTCCCCAGGGCTGATGCCTTTTCCAGTGTAAACATCGAACAGCCGGATGTCTTGAATAAGGGCCGGCTTGTTGGCTGCCATGCCGTCAATCAACTGTTGTAATTCGAGTTCCTGCTTGACCACAATAGCAAGGTCACGGATCGCCGGGGGCTGTCGGGATTCGTCCGTATGTTTTGGCAAGGCGGCGTGTTTTGCTGCATCGAGGTCAAGTTCAAAGACCACCGGAGTCAGTGGAAGATCGTATTTTTGAACCCATTGCGGATGCAGTTCGCCGATAAAGCCGACGACTTTTCCGTCAACGCACACCCGCGCACTGCGTCCTGGGTGTAGCGCGGGATGAACCGTTTTTTCGAATCGGACAAGAGCCGGTGCCAACAGTAGTTCAAGCTCGCCCTTGATGTCGAAAAAGTCGACATTGCGCGAGCTGTTTCCCCATTGTTCGGGGAGCGCGCTGCCGTACGCCAGGCCAGAGAGTTTCCAGGGCTGATGGAAGCCTTCAACCGGTTGGCCAGCAGTGTCCCTGAAGAAGCAGCGACCGGTTTCAAACACGCGCACGCGATTCTGTTTGCGCTTGAGATTGGTCACCACGTTGGCGATGAGTCCGCTGATCAGCGTCGAGCGCATGACGCTCATCTGGCTGGCGATCGGGTTGGCCAGGCGAATCGGGGCGGTATTCGCCGCGAAGTCGCTTTCCCAGGCTTCTTCAACAAAAGCGAAGTTGATCACTTCCTGAAAACCACGGTCGGCCAGGATTTGACGGACCCGGCTCAGCGGTCGTCCATCCTCTGTTTGCGAGAGCATCGACAGCCTGGCGCGCGGGGCGCGCGACGGGATATTGTCGTAGCCGTGCAGGCGGACAATTTCCTCGATCAGGTCTTCTTCAATCTCGATATCGAACCGGTGGCTCGGTGGGGTAACGATAAAATCATCGCCGTCACGCGTGTAGTTCAAGTCCAGACGGGTGAGCAGTGCGCTGATTTGGTCTGCTGAAAAGCTTAGCCCGATAACTCTGGCAACTCTTGCCGGACGCAAACGGACCGGCGGTCTTTGAGGCAGCGTCGCTGCGGCCTCGCATAAGGGACCCGCCTGACCGCCACAGGTCTCTAGGATCAGCTGCGTGGCTCGTTCAAGCGCCCGGCGTGTGCCGCCGAAATCGACGCCGCGCTCGAAGCGGTGCGAAGCGTCCGAGACGAAGCCATAACGGCGGGCGCGGCCAGCAATCGCCTTGGGCGCAAAGAAAGCCGATTCGAGGAACATTGTCGTCGTGTCGAGGGTGATCCCGCTGTCTTCGCCGCCCATGATGCCGGCCATCGCCAGCGGACGCTGGTCGTCGGCAATCAGCAGTACGTTGTCCTGGAGTTCCAGCGTCTGATCGTTGAGCAGCAGGATCTGTTCGCCCTTGCTGGCCATGCGGGCATGGATGGCGCCGGCGAGTTTGCTGTTGTCGAAGGCGTGGAGCGGCTGGCCGAGTTCGAGCATGACGTAATTGGTGATGTCGACCAGAGCAGAAATCGAGCGAATACCGCTGCGTTCGATGCGCTGCTTCATCCAGTCGGGCGTTGCGGTCTTGGCGTCGACGCCGCCGATTACGCGACCGCAGTACAGAGGGCAGGCCTCCGGCGCGTCGAGCACGATTTCACGCTTGTCGGCGATGCTGACCGGGGCTTCGGTTACCGTAGGGTAGGTGGCCGGCGTACTGGTCAGTGCGGCAACTTCACGCGCTACGCCCGAGAGCGAGAGGCAGTCGGCGCGATTTGGTGTGAGTTTCAGGGTCAGCAGGCGGTCATCGAGGTCGAAGAACACACGGATATCCTGGCCGACTGGCGCGTCGGACGGCAGGACGAGCAGACCCGAGGCGTCTTCGGCAATGCCGAGCTCCTTGGCCGAGCAGAGCATGCCTGACGAATCAACACCGCGTACCTTGGCTACCTTGATTTTGAAATTTCCAGGCAGGTTGGCGCCGGGCAGAGCGCATGGCACCTTGAGTCCGGGAGCAACATTCGGAGCACCACAAACGATTTGCTGAGGCGCCCCGGCACCAATGTCGACACTGCAGACGTTCAGTCGGTCGGCATCAGGGTGCTTATTGACCTCAAGCACATGGGCAACGACAACGCCGTCGAAGGCTGGCGCAACTGTTTCTTCTTCTTCAACTTCAAGGCCTGCCATGGTCAGGAGGTGGGAAAATTCCTCGCCTGAGATGGCTGGATTAACGAAGCTGCGAAGCCAGGATTCTGAGAATTTCATGGGTGATCCGTATAACCAAAATCAAACGAATTGACGCAGGAAGCGCAGATCGCCATCAAAGAACAGGCGCAGGTCATTGACCCCGTAACGAAGCATGGTCAGGCGGTCTGGGCCCATCCCGAAGGCAAAGCCGATGTATTTTTCCGGATCAATATTAACGTGCCGTAACACGTTCGGGTGCACCATGCCGCAGCCAGCGATTTCCAGCCAGCGTCCCTTCAACGGACCGCTCATGAACGCCACGTCGATTTCCGCCGAAGGTTCAGTAAAAGGGAAAAAGGAGGGGCGGAAGCGTACCTGCAGATCGTCGCTTTCAAAAAAGCGGCGCAGGAAGTCGGCTACGACACCCTTGAGATCGGCGAAACTCACACTCTCGCCGATCCACAAACCTTCGACCTGATGAAACATTGGCGAGTGCGTGGCGTCGGAATCGACGCGATAGACCCGCCCCGGAGCGATGATGCGGATTTCCGGCATCGTTTCCAGATGAGCATACTTGGCGACGTGCGCTTGCATGTAGCGCACCTGGATCGGGCTGGTGTGCGTGCGCAGCAGGATGTCTTCGGCCACTTTGCCGTTCTCGTCCAGCAGGTAGAAAGTGTCATGCATCGAACGTGCCGGGTGATCCTCGGGCGTGTTCAATGCCGTGAAATTCTGGAAGTCGGCCTCAATTTCGGGACCGTCGGCTACTTCAAAACCAATCGAACGGAACAGCGCTTCGATGCGTTCAAGTGTTCGTGTTACGGGATGCAAGCCGCCGCGTGATTCGCCGCGGCCAGGCAGCGTAACATCGAGAGATTCCTCTGCAAGTCGCGCCTCAAGAAGCAAGCGTCTAATGGCTTCACGACGGGCATTGAGCGAAGCCTCAATGGCTTCCTTGGCACGATTGATCGCGGCGCCGGCCGTTTTGCGCTCATCGGGTGAGAGCTTGGCCATTCCCTTGAGTAGTTCAGTAATCTGGCCGCTTTTCCCTAGGAAACGCGCCTTGATCTGTTCAAGTGCATCGGGGTCATCGGTCGCAGCGAATGCGGCCGCAGCGTCCAGTGCTATTTGATCAAGATTCTGCATGAGTTTTAACGCTTCACCGAAAAAAAAGGAGGCATGAGCCTCCCTTTTTTAACACGCTTACAATCAGGCGGCGAGTTGGGCTTTGGCTTGAACGGCCAGAGCGGCAAATGCCGGCTTGTCGAAAACAGCCAGGTCAGCCAGAACCTTGCGGTCGACTTCGATCTGCGCCTTCTTTAGACCATTCATGAAAGTGCTGTACTTCAGACCAACTTCACGAGCCGCTGCATTGATACGGGCAATCCACAGAGCGCGGAATTGACGTTTCTTTTGGCGACGGTCACGATAAGCGTACTGACCGGCTTTCATCACCGCCTGTTTGGCGATGCGATATACATTCTTGCGGCGACCACGGTAACCCTTGGCCAGTGCAATGATTTTCTTATGGCGCGCGCGCGCCGTTACACCACGTTTAACTCTTGGCATTTATTCTCTCCTTAGGCGTAGGGCATCATGGAACGAACCATGGCCTTGTCTGACGCGTGTACATCGGTCATGCCACGCAATTGACGTTTGCCTTTGGTGGTTTTCTTGGTCAGGATGTGACGTTTGAATGCCTGTCCGCGCTTGATACGTCCACTCGCGCTGACCTTGAAGCGCTTTTTGGCGCCACTCTTGGTCTTCATTTTGGGCATTGAATGCTCCTATTTATAAACATGGCGGCAGG
>JAIFNM010000081.1 GCA_020047725.1 Betaproteobacteria bacterium | reverse complement strand
AAACAAGGCATCGGCTTCGGGCGGTTGATCGCCCACAGAGAACCTGGCGGTATCGAAAACTCGGGTGCCATGGACCTGATTCAGCCAGACAGGCGTGCCCTGAACCGAAGCAACTACACGCCCACGGTTGACTGCCACCGCCGAAGGATCATCGCCGACGTGAGTACCCAGGTTAAAACTGGAAAAAACGCCCTGACTTACGCCGCCGTTCCGTGTCGTAACAAGGCTGCGTACATTCTGAGGCGTCGGCCAGTCGGGAACAAAACAGGACGGGCTATTCAACATCGTCCTCGTCGTCATCTACATTCTCGCCATCGCCACGGACATAGATGATTTCCGGGCCGTCGTCGAAATCCTCGTCCCAGTCTTCGTCCTCTTCAATCGCGCGTGCCTCGAAGGCCTCCGAACGTGCGGTACCGATCAACTCAGCCATATCCTCGGGCATATTCGATTTCCAGAGCATCGGTTTACCGCTCGCCGGATGGATGAGGCCCAGGCGACGGGCATGCAGCGCCTGTCGGTGGAACTCTGGGCCTTTGGGAATGCGACTGGTTCCTCCGCCGTAAACCTGATCGCCAACCAGCGGATGCCCGATGGACGTCATATGCACCCGAATCTGGTGTGTCCGGCCGGTTTCCAGCGCGCATTCGACGAGCGTGCACTCAAGAAATCGCTCGACGACCCGGTAGTGGGTTCGCGCAGGTTTTCCGGTTTTTACGACGGCCATTTTCGTCCGCTGCGTCGGGTGGCGGGCAATCGGCTCGTCTACGGTACCGCCGCGTTCGACATTGCCGCGTACCAGCGCCTGATAGTAGCGTTTGACTGTACGCGCCTGAAGTTGACGAACCAGATTGGTCTGCGCCTCAATCGTTCGGGCAACAACCATCAAGCCGCTGGTGTCCTTGTCGAGTCGATGCACGATGCCGGCACGGGGCACCTTTTCGAGTTCAGGGTCAAGGTAAAGCAAAGCATTGAGCAAGGTTCCGCTCCAGTTTCCGCTGCCCGGATGCACAACCAGGCCGGCCTGCTTGTCGAGCACAATCAGGGTTTCGTCTTCATAGACGATATTGAGTGCAATATCCTCCGGCGATGATGACTGGTTGTGCTCATCAGGTGCCTCAGTCAGTTCAACGACTTCCCCCCCCCAAAGCTTCTGCTTTGGTTCGCTGACGATCACTCCGCCCACAGCAACCCGGCCTTCGCGGATCCAGTTTTGCAGCCGGTTTCGCGAATGCTGTGGCCGAAGCCGGGCAAGAACTTGATCCAACCGTTGCCCACCGCAATCGGCGGGAACGCTCAGAGCAAGCTTGGGGTTTGCGCTATAATCGACGCGCTTTTCGCCTTCCCCGATACCTTCTTCGGGTAAAACGACTTCAGTTTTTTTATGTGGAATTTTCATCATGCGTAGTTTAGCGGTTATCGCAGCGCTTTTCCTGGCCACGCTCTTAGCCGGGTGCGGATTGTTGCCTGAACAGAAAGACGAAACCATCGGCTGGTCGGCCAACAAGCTGTATGCCGAAGCCAAAGACGCCATGAATGATGCTTCGTACGAAAAGGCGATCAAATATTTCGAAAAGCTCGAATCGCGATATCCCTACGGCCGTTTTGCCCAGCAAGCCCAGATTGACATCGCCTACGCCTACTGGAAGGACAACGAACCTGCCTCGGCCGTAGCCGCCTGTGACCGCTTCATTAAACTGCATCCGAATCACCCGAACGTTGACTACGTTTTCTACCTGCGCGGTCTGGTGAACTTCAACGAGGATCTGGGGCTCCTCGGTCAGATCAGCCGGCAGGACATGACGGAGCGCGACCCAAAAGGTGCGCGCGAAGCCTTTGATGCCTTCCGCGAACTGGTGACCCGCTTCCCGGACAGCAAATACACGCCGGATGCCATTCTGCGCATGAAATATCTTGTCAATGCGCTGGCCTCCCTGGAAGTGCACGTCGCTCGTTATTACATGAAACGCAACGCCTATGTGGCAGCCATCAACCGCGCCCAATTTGCTCTGAAGAACTACCCGGAAGCACCGGCAACGGAAGAAGCGCTATTCATTATGGTCAAGGCTTACGACCAGATGGGAATGAACGACCTGCGTGACGATATCGAACGCGTGATGCGCAAGAACTATCCGGATAGCGTGTATTACACGCGAGGGCTGGAACGCAAGGAGCCGTGGTGGAAGCTGTGGTAGATCGCAGCTGATTTTTCCGATACCCAATAAACGACCGTCAGTTTCCGCCTGACGGTCGTTTCTTCATCAGCTGGACTGTTTGATCGCCAGCACCGCCTGATTGCGCAAAGTCCGCAGCAGGGACAATTCTTTCTCGGGAATGACGATATCCCCGGCCCGATCACAGTCTGCATAAATCATGGCGACCGGATTGGTCTTGATGCACAGGGGAAAAATGACAAAGGTTCCGGCATTCACCCCCTTTCGATACCACTCCGGGATGCGTGTCGAAATTTTAGGATCATTGGTATCACTGATCAGAATGTCGACACCCTTGGACAAGGCGGCATGGAAGATATCTGGCGTGAAAACCAGGGAGAAGTTGAAACGCTTGGCAATATCCGAAGCATCCGGCCCAAAGCCAAAACGGCCCAACATCGTGTTGCTTCGCGCATCGCGGACGCACAGGATGACACGTTTGAAGCCCTTGGCCCGGTACATCGTTTCCAGAATGATGCGCAACACGTCATTGAGCTTGAATTCTTCGACCAGCGTGTTGCTGATATCCTGAATTCCTGACATCAGAATGACTTCAGGATTCTCGACGTCGGGGATGGTTTCTTCTTCATCCTCATCCGGAGCTCTATCTTGTGGGGCTGCCTTGGCAACTGCCGACAGTACGGTATCTGCGCTTTCCTTGGCCACCCCAGGTGCAGCGTCGACAACCGCTTCAGCCTCCGGCGTTGCTCTCCAGGTTTTAATCTGCCGACCGAACGTGGATTGCTTAAGGTTAATGCCGAGGATTCCGGCAAATTGGGCTACCTCCAGAAAAGACTTCTCCATCGTCTCGCTCAAGGCCTGCTCACTGAGCGAGATGTTCTCGCCAAAACGCGCCTTGGATTTACGCAGTTCCTTGTGCCGTTGTTCAGGATCGCCCACGGAGATCATCGTGCACAACTCATTGGAAAAAGCCGAGAGGATGCGCATGCGATCCTCGGACGTATTGGCTTTGCGTACGTTGCCGGCCGGAAGCTTGCGCATGCAATTGACGATGAGACTGGGAAATCCCCAAGCGCGCGCAATGCCGATGCCCAGATCCTCAAACGAAATCCCAAGCACCTGTAATGCGGCGGCCTCCTCGCTACCAGGCTTTTGTTCAACTGCCCGCTTGATCTCTTCGCTTTCATCGGGGAAGTAAAACTGGCTCAGCAAACGTCCGAGGTTATGAAACATCGAACAAATAAAAACCTGTTCGATGTCACGTGATGCGGATTTCTCGCTGATCTCCTTGGAGAGGATGGCTGCCAGGCTGGCACGCAGGAACTCTTCCTTGAGTTGACTAGCATTTCCCTTGTTCTGCAAGTGCTCGAAAAGCATGACCGTCGTTGAAATGTTGCGTACGGCATCAAAGCCGAGCACCAGTACAGCCCGTGAAATCGTGCTGATGCTTCCGCCGCCCGACTGACGGTAGTACACCGAATTGACCAGACGCAAAATCTTGTTGGTCAATGAAAAATCCTTGAGGATCGAGTTCGAGAGGCTGGAGATGCTCTCTTTGTCGGAACCCGTGATTTTGTTGATCGTACTGACCGAATCGGAAAGCGCAGGGAAATCACTCTTGTGCCGCATACGCCGCAACAGGAAGTCGATGGTGCTCTGCTTGGAATCGAAGGATGAGACTGGATCATCAGGCGCCAAGTAAGTATCCAGCGCCTCACGCATCTGGGTAACTGACGAAAAGCGCAGTTGCGGATCGCGCGCAACAGATTTATAGAGCAGGCTGGCCAGTTCGTCGTCGACCTCAACGCCAGTAGTTGCAGGCAACTTGATATCCTCGTTGGCTAACCGGTTCATTATTTCAAAGACATTGTTCCCCTGCACTGCACGCTGTCCGGTGAGCAACTCGTAAAACACCAGTCCCGCCGAAAACACATCGGTTCGCTCACTACTTTCCCGGCTGGCAAGGTACTCAGGAGCCATATAGGATGGTGTTCCCATGAAAGCTTCGCTGTCATTCGACGGTGCCTCGGCACGGGCAGCAATACCGAAATCCATTACCCTTGGAATGCCTTCGTCGTCAATCAGGATGTTGCTTGGCTTAAGGTCACGATGAATGATGCCTGCTGAATGCGCATGGGCAATCGCATCCAGCACGGGCCGCAAAATCGCGATGGCCTTCACCGGCGTCAGACGACCACTGGATTTCAGGAAATCGCCCAGATTCTTGCCCGGCACGTATTCGAAGACGAGATAGAAATCACCGAGTTCTTCGCCGGCCTCGAAAATGGGGACAATATTGGGATGACGCAGCGGACTGACCATGCGCGCTTCGGACAGCAATTGTTGATTCTTCTGCGGATCGGGTCGTGAAAAATGCAGCGTTTTGATCGCCACGTCACGCTGCAAATGCGGATCGCGCGCCAGATAAACGACGCTCTGAGCACCCCGACCCAATTCGCGCACGATCTCGAAACGTCCTATTTGTTTGCTCATCGCGCTCATCACTTTTGTTGTTTGTTTTGTTTGTTAACACTGGACACTACGAACGCGGTTCAGTTCTTATGCATCCTCGTCAGTCGTCTCGATTTCCTCCAGCGTGCCCAGCCGGACCTGCGCTTCGACTACCGGCAGGGCTTCGACACCTTTCAGCTTGCGTTCAATCTGACGGGTGCGTACGCCAGCCGATTCAATGCTCTTGGTCGCTTGCTCGAGTTTCTTGCGCGTTGCTTCCAGCGCTTCTCCAAACTTGCCGAATTCGGTCTTGACCGCCCCCAGAACGCCCCAGACTTCTGATGAACGCTGCTCGATAGCCAGTGTACGGAAGCCCATCTGCAGGCTGTTGAGCAAGGCGGCCAGCGTCGTCGGGCCCGCGATGCTGATGCGAAAATCGCGTTGCAACCCATCGGCCAGTCCGGCACGGCGCAGTGCTTCGGCGTAAAGCCCTTCGGTCGGCAGATAGAGAATGGCGAAATCCGTGGTGAACGGTGGTTCAACATATTTGTCGCGAATCTTTTTCGCCTCGTCGCGCAGGCGTATTTCGAGGGCCTTGGCGGCCAGTTCGACAGCCAGTGGATCAGCCCGATCCTGAGCTTCAACCAGACGCTGATAATCCTCCATCGGAAATTTCGCGTCGATCGGCAGCCAGACCGGGCGCTTGTCATCGCCACCCATTTCTTGCCCAGGCAAACGGATGGCAAACTCCACCCGCTCGGAACTGTTTGGCCGCGTGGCGACGTTCTTTTCGTATTGCTCGGCGGTCAGCACCTGATCAAGCAAGGCTTCCAGTTGCACTTCGCCCCAGGTGCCACGTGTCTTGACGTTGGTCAATACCTTCTTTAGATCGCCGACGCCGGCAGCCAGCGTCTGCATTTCACCCAGACCCTTGTGCACCAGTTCCAGTCGTTCGCTGACCAGCTTGAACGAGTCACCAAGGCGCTGTTCCAGCGTCGCGTGCAACTTTTCATCGACCGTCTTGCGCATTTCCTCCAGCTTGCTCGCGTTATCGGCCTGTATGGCGCCTAATCGCGCCTCGACCGCCAGCCGTAACTGCTCGAAACGCTGCTCGTTACTCTGCGTCAAACGACCCAATTGCTGCGCAAACGATTCAAGCTGCTGTCCCTGCAGGGTCGCCAATTGCCCGACCTGTGCAGACAGCGTCTTGGCCAGCCGATCCAGCGCCAATGACTGCTCTTCACGATCTTCGCGTGACGCCGTGGCCGCTTCCTGGCGACCGCGCGCCATCTCCTGACGCAACTCTCGCTCAACCCGCTCCAGACCGCTTTCCAGGGTACGGAAATGCGGCTCCAGCGAGTCATCTTTTCGACCGGCACGCTGGAACAAAAGAAACTGCAGCACCAGCACGCCAACACTGATGGCGACCAGTCCATACAACAAAAAATCACTCATGAATGCCCATGGGAAAATGGCCTTGGCCGTTTACTTCAACGAAAAATCAACCCGACTTGACTTGGTCTTCTGCTCTGAATTCTTCTTGGCTTCGACCTCACCGTGTTTGCTCGGCAACAGGAACACCTGCTCGGCAGACACCTGATGCTCAATCAGCCAGTCACGTACGGTTCTCGCCCGGCGGTCCCCCAGATCGCGCAAGTCATCATCATCGACCGCTGAATTAGTCAGGATCAGTTTTTCCATTTCCTCGACCGGCAAACTCTTCACGAGGCCGATCATGTTGCGCGGCTTGGGAAATTTCTCCGCCTTGTACACCCGTTCAAGCAAGGCTGGATATTCTTCTGCGCTGACTTCAACAGTTTCGGCCGAACCGCTCTCAACGCTGCTCTTGGTCAGATCTTCGCGCTTCGCCGCCCTTACCTTGCGATCAAGGCGCGCCATCTTCAAGCCCTCACGGTCACGTTCTACATCAACGAAACCTTCGACTTCGAGCCTGAGTGCCGGGCGATCGATCAGAGCCTTGGCGAGATTTTCAAGCCGTTTCTGTGCCTCGGGAGTAATTGACGAAACCCCGTAATCGAATTCAACGTTCGATAGTTCCTCGCCACCGCCAAACATCGAACCGATCAGCGCAAAAGGCGCCGTCACGGCCTTCACAAAGAGATTGACGATAACCTTGATGATCAACCCACCAACACTGAACTGCGGATCATTGAGCGACCCCGAAATGGGCAAATTGAGATCAATCTCACCCTTCCTGTTTTTTAGTAACGAAACGGCCAGCGTTACCGGCAACTTCGTCGCATCTGCACTTTCAACCGGCTCGCCAAACGTTAGCTGATCAAGAAACACCCGGTTTTCGGCTTCCAGTTGATCATTTTCAATCTTGTATTTGACGAACAGTGAAAGTTTGCCCTTTTCGATGGCATAGCCGGCGTACTTGCCGGAATAGGACGACAGCGAAGTCAGCTCAATGCCTTTGATATCCGCCTGCAAATCAAGATAAGGCTTGGCCGCTAACGGGTTGATCTTGGCCGTCAAATTGAGAGGGGCGACATTGTCGTAACTGCCACGCAGTTCGACAGTGGCAACGCTGCCGGCGTCTGAACTCAGGCCGGTAACGAGACCTCCGACCTGCCTGAGATTTGCCGTGTAGTTCGGCTTGACAAAGTTGTCGGTGAACCTGACCGTACCGCCTTGCAGGGTGATCTTGCCGATCTTGATCGGCATCACTGGTTTGCTTTCCATGGCAACTGGCGCGACCGGGACGCTGGCCTGATCTTCTGCTGTTGCTGCCGTTTTCGCCGGAATGGCCGATGGATCAGCCGCCTGTGGAACAACAGCAACCGCGGCTTCATTTTCCTTGCGAACGATCTGCATCAGGTTCAGCTTACCTTCGGCGCTGAGAATTACTCGGGCAAAGAAGTCAGATAGCGCAATCTCGCCAACCGTTACTGAATCCGGTTTCAAGCGAGCATCGACCTTGCCGAAGTAAAGCGATTTCCAGCGCAGAAAATCCGCCGAGTTCAGTTTATCCACGGCGTAGAAATCGCCGATCGTCGCCTGACCCGAGAATCCTCCGGCCAGCCCAGGCGTATGCTCGGCTTTGCTGCTTTCTCCCTGACGCAGCTGCACGTTGCCATTGACTGTGATCTGACCTCTCGTCACCGCAATGTTCAGTCTCTCGGCAAAATAAGCCTGAAGCGGCAATAGTTCGAGCGTTTTGACATTCAGATTCAAGTCGGCGACAAGCGGGAAGGGTTTTACCGTGCCTTCGACTGCCACATCACCCTTGCGATTAAGTTTGAAGCGGACTGCCAGTTTGGCCGTCTGCCCCGGTTCGGTCGACAGGTTTTCCGCCGTAAAACCCAAGCCATCGACGCTTTGCGTAGCCGCCGGAGAAACAGCCTGGTCTTCGAAACGGAGGCCGATATCCTCGCCGGCATATTTGGCTACGTTAATCTTCCACGGAACGGACGCCTCTTCCTGGGATGCTTCAACAACGCGCATTGCCGGCGGCTTAAGCCAGTCAATCTTACCCTCGGCAGTACGCCGAAGGAGGCCACGCACCCCGCGGGCCAACACGTCGCTCATGGCCACTTCATGCTTGACAAGATCCAGCTGACCTCCCTTGACGGAAAATGCGTCGATCTTTAGCCACTCATCGGCAGTCACCCGCCAGGAAAGATCGAATTCGGCAAGTGTCGTGGCCTTGCTGCCAAGCTTCCTTAGCCCCAATTCGATGGCTTCTACACTCGCGTTGAATGGCTTGCCGTTAGACTCGTCAAGCCAGCGAATGGCTCCTCCCGCAACCTTCAAATCTCCCAGCGACCATGCAACGGGGTCTGATGTTTCCGGCTTGGCGGTGACCGGTTCCTTTTTCTTTCCTGTTTCAAGTTCCTGACGGAAAAACTCGATCCAGTTGAACGCACCTTGCGGGCTGACCCGGGCATGAATCTCCGGCGAATCCACGAAAAATCGGTCGATGACAAACTTGCTGTTCATCAGATCTGCCGAACCGATCGCCAATTCAAGTTGCTTGAGCATCAATAGCGGTAGGCCTGAAGCTTCAAGGACCTTGAGATTCTTGATGGCGGCTGTTCCCGATAGAACCAGCGTCGGGGATTTATCTTTTTCCTGGACGAATGTGAGTTTCAGGTTGCTGTTCAGCGCACCGGACTGAAGCTTGATCGGCAGTTTGACCGGACTGTAATCAAGGTACTTGGCCAGTTGCAGCTCGCTCAAATCAATCGCCATCTCGGTTTCATGTGTGTCGGCGAACGGTTTGCTCTTGCCTTTGATGACCAGCGGCGCGCCATTGACCTGCGCCGAAAATGCCGGCTCCACGAAACTTTCAATGGCATAGGCCATGCTTGAAATAAACGGCAAAGTCAGGTTGATGTCGCTGACAACATGCTTTTCGTCAAGCTGACGATCATCAAAATCGATCTGCCCTCCGACAAGCTGAATATTGTTGAGAGAGAAAGCCGGCGTTGGATCATTGCTCTTGGGTTTGGCCATGAACTCGTCAAGCAGGTCGGAGAAGTTGTATCTCTTATCGGACTGACGAACAATCCTGATTTTTGGATTCTCCAGACGAATTTCACCGAGCACCAAGCCTCCCCGGACTAACGAGGCTGATTCCAGATTCACGAAGAGGCTATCGAAACTGACGAAGTTCTCATCGCCGCCCCGCTCCCTGATCGTGACGCCCTCAAGCTTGATGGTCATCGCGTACGGGTTGATGCTGACACTTTTCACCGCAACTGGTCTTTGCAGCGCTTTGCCCAATTGATCAAGCACAACCGATTTAACTACCGGCGGCAGAACAAAAAAGCCGAGTACCGTAAACAGAATGATCGCGAGCAAGACCCGCAAACCGTATCTCTTCGTTTTCGGGGATTGAATGATTGTGTGGAGTTTTTTCTTGTCAATCATGATATCCAGCGGTAATAGACGTGTCGGAACCTTGAATTTATCACGAACTTGCCGCGTTCAAAACAGATACCGCGCCAGAATGTAATCGCTGGGAGTGCTCTTGGGTCAATCAGGTTATTATAATGTTCGATGCACCAATTTTCGTTTAGGAACGGAATGAAGACCCTTGTCATCGAAGACAGCAAGAGCAGCCTGAAGCTTCTTTGTGAGCACGTTAAAAGAATGGGGAATACGCCCATACCCGCCGCAACAGGTACTGCCGGAATTGAGCTTTTTCTCATGGAACGTCCGGATCTGGTTCTTCTCGATATCATCATGCCGGATATCAACGGCTACGATGTGGCGCGCCAGATTCGGCAGCTCGAAGCACCGGGTGACTGGACACCAATAATCTTTCTCAGTTCTTTGAACAAGGACAAGGACATCGAAATGGGTATCGCTGCAGGTGGCGACGATTTCCTGCTGAAGCCGATCAGTGAAATTGTCCTCGCCTCGAAGATTTGCGCCATGCAACGCATTATCCAGATGCGCGAGTCCCTGCTTGTGCTCACCCGCAAACTTGATATCGCCAACCAGGAATTGAAGCGCATCACGTCGCTAGATGGTCTGACAGGTATTGCCAATCGGCGCCATTTTGACGAAGTACTCGTACGTGAATGGCGGCGTGCCATGCGCCAGGGCGAGGAATTGTCGATTCTCATGTGCGACATCGACTTTTTCAAACAGTACAACGACTCGTGCGGTCACCAGAGTGGCGACGAGTGCCTGCGTCTGATCGCGCAGACCCTGACCAGTTCGATGGATCGCGGCGGTGACCTCCTGGCCCGATACGGAGGCGAAGAATTTGTCGCCGTACTTCCGGGAACCTCGCTAATCGGAGCATCATTTGTCGCTGCTCAGATGCGCAAAGCCATCAACAAACTGGCCATCCCCCACCCCAATTCACCATACGGCCATATAACTGCTAGTTTTGGCATCGCTTCAGCCGTCGCCATGCCGGAAACCGACCCGCAGAAGATTGTCGGTGCCGCTGATCGCGCCCTTTACAAGGCAAAACACAGCGGTCGAAACCGCGTTTTCCAGACTAGTTCGCTAGAACCCGAAGATAACTGAGTAACAAACCAATGTCTGCAAAAATTCTTATTGTCGATGACAACGATCTGATGCGAACACTGCTGCGTGGGATTTTGCGCAGCGAGAACTGTCAGGTCATCGGTGAAGCACGAAACGGGAGCCTTGCTCTCGAAAGCATTACTCGCAACAAACCCGATATCGTCTTCCTTGATGTCGTAATGCCGGAAATGGACGGACTGGAAGCTCTGCAGAACATCAAGAGCAAATATCCGGAAATCATCGTTGTGATGATCACCGGCAATCCGAGCAAGGAAAACGTAGAGGAGTCCATTCAGGGCGGCGCCAGTGGCTTTATCATCAAGCCCTTCAACTCAGCCAAGGTTCTGGACACCCTGAATAGGGTTATGCAGGACATTAAACCCGCCACCGTTATTGCGCAACGCGACGATTGAGTTTTTTAGAAGCTGTTCTTCCAATCGCGCAACACGGCAAACACCTCAGCTTCGTTGTGCGCCTGCGCGACCCTGTTCTGTGCTGAAGCGATAATCTCAGGCTCTGTACAGCGTAAAAACGGATTCGTCGCCTTTTCCAACTCGATTGTCGATGGTACGGTTGCCAAGCCTTTGGAGCGCAAAACGGCAACTTCATCAATCCGCTTTCGTAATTGGCGGTTGCCTGGCTCAACGGCCAGCGCGAAACGCAAATTGGCTTCAGTGTATTCATGGGCACAAAAAACTACAGTTTCATCGGGCAACAACGCCAGTTGAGTCAGCGAGTCATGCATCTGCAGCGGACTTCCTTCAAAAAGCCGGCCGCACCCGCCACCAAACAACGTGTCTCCACAGAACAAGGCGCCAGAACCATAGTAAGCCAGGTGCCCAAGAGTATGACCGGGAACGGCGAGAACCCTGAACCCGACGCCCAGCAAACCGAAGCTAATCGTTTCTCCCCCGCGAAGGGGCTGTGAAATGCCTGTGATAGACTCCGCCGCTGGTCCGAATACCTCAGCCGGATAGTGCGCCAGCAATTCTGCAACCCCACCCTGATGATCGTTATGGTGATGCGTTATCAGGATGGACGTCAGGGTCAAACCTTCCCGCTCAAGCACCTCGAGCACGGGGCGTGCATCGCCCGGATCGACCACAACGGCTGACGCACCTTTGCGCAACAGCCAGATGTAGTTATCCTTGAAAGCTGGAATCCTAATGATGTCAAACATAGGCTGATTGTGGAAGAACCGCGGAAAATGTCAATTCCCGTGATCGATGACTGGCTCAACACCGCGCAGGGACGCTACGTCATGGCTTGGGAACAGACCAAGGTGGATGCCCTTGTCGCCGATCTGTTCGGCTACAACGCGCTTCAGCTCGGCTTGCCGCAATACGATCTGCTCTCGCACAACCGTATTCCGCTACGCCAACTGGCTGGCGAAACCGGAAACGTCGATGTTCTCTGTGACCTGCGCGAATTGCCCTTTGCCGCCAACAGTATCGATCTCGTCGTCATGCCTCATGTTCTCGAATTTCACGATGATCCGCACCAGATCCTGCGCGAAGTCGAGCGAATTCTGATCCCGGAAGGGCAACTGGTGATCACCGGTTTCAACCCGATCTCGTTGTGGGGTTTGCGCCAGCGTCTGCCCAAATGCCCGGACGAGTTCCCGATGAACGGTGACTACATTTCAGTCTTGCGCCTCAAGGACTGGCTGCAACTGCTCAGTTTCGAGGTTGAACGTGGCAATTTTGGCTGCTACGCTCCGCCATGCCATCAGGAGCGCTGGCTCAAGCGCTGGCATTTCATGGAAGCAGCCGGCGACCGCTGGTGGAGTTTCGCCGGTGGCGTGTATCTTCTTCGCGCTGTCAAACGCGTGCGTGGCATGCGTATCATCCTGCCCACCTGGAAACAGAAACCGGTGCCGCGCAAAGCGCTCACCGCCGTAACCCAAAAGGAAATCGAAGACCGTGGACAATGAATCAGTCATCAACATCTACGCCGACGGTGGCTGCCGTGGCAACCCCGGACCTGGCGGCTGGGGCGTTCTCATGCAATCAGGAAGCACGGAAAAAGAGCTCTGCGGTGGCGAGCCTGACACGACCAACAATCGCATGGAACTGACGGCCGTCATCCGCGCACTGGAGGCGCTCAAGCGCCCGGCCAGTGTCAACGTGCACACCGACTCGCAATATGTACAAAAAGGCATCAGCGTGTGGATTCACAACTGGAAGCGTAACGGCTGGCGCACCTCCGACAAGAAGCCGGTAAAGAACGCCGATCTCTGGCAAATTCTTGACGGCCTCGCCAAGCAACATGAAATCAAGTGGTTATGGGTCAAGGGCCACGCCGGGCATCCCGGCAATGAACGCGCCGATGCGCTGGCAAATCGCGGTATCGACGAGTTGCTGGCCGCCCGCCCTACCACGTAATCCCACAAAAAACTTCCCCGGAAACACACCATGCGTCAACTCTTTCTCGACACCGAAACCACCGGCCTGGAGCACAAGCACGGACACCGAGTCATCGAAATTGGCTGCGTCGAAATGCGTAACAGGCGCCTGACCAACCGGCATTTTCACCGCTACATCAACCCGCAGCGCGAAATCGATGCCGGGGCGCTCGCGGTACACGGTATCAGCCTTGATTTCCTGCAGGACAAACCCCTCTTCGCCGATATCGCCGCTGAGTTCCTCGACTTCGTGCGTGGTGCCGAACTGATCATTCATAATGCGCCCTTCGACATCGGATTTCTCAATGCCGAACTGTCGAGACTAGACATGGCGCCGATCGGCACCGTGTGCCATGGCGTGCTCGACACCTTGCGCATGGCCAAGGAACTGCACCCCGGCAAGAAGAACAACCTCAATGTGTTGTGCGAGCGCTATGGCGTCGACAACACCCGCCGTACCCTGCACGGCGCCTTGCTCGATGCCGAAATCCTGGCTGAAGTATATGTTTCGATGACCCGCGGTCAGGAAAGCCTGATCATCGATCTGAGCAACGACAACGCGGGGCAAGGCATAAGCACCGAAAAAAAACAGGATGCCGGCCTGCGGAAACCCCAACACATCGTGCGCGCAAACGAAGAAGAACTCGCGCAACACGAGCAACTGCTTTCTGCAATCCAGAAGGAAAGCCGGGGAAAATGTCTCTGGATTCCGAACGAGACCGTTAATTGAAGCGACGCATTTGAAGCAGGCCTGGAAGCCTCATGGATAGGCGTTCTTCAATGCATGCTCTGGAGAACCTCATGGATATTGGCCTCCAGAACACTACCTGATGACCTTTACGAAACGACGTTCGAAAAAAAGCCCAAGCATTTACAGGCTAGGGCTTCCGTTTTTTTACAGGAATCGGCAATCAGGTACTGCTACTCCCGGAGCCGCTATCACCCCCAGAGCCACTACCACTCCCTGAACTGCTTCCATTCCCTGGCGTTTCGACCGGCGGACGTTTCGGCCTGCGGTGCTGCCGTTTTGGTGGCCGGCCATCGACTCGCGCTTCCTGCGGAGGCCGCGAATCGGGCCTTGCATCGGGTCTCGGCCCATTATTCTTTGGCCCTTGATTGCGTTCGGGACGACGACCATGCACGGGAGAACCTGATCGCTTCTCGGGTGACCGATCCGTTTGTCGATCCGACTCCCGGTTTCCGGGCGCTGTACGAATCTCGAGTTCGTTAAGCTCGTCCCATTGTTCATCGGTGCGATCCCGTTCCGGGATGGCATTAAGTTCTCGAATCCGACGGCGCGGATCAATAGGTTCTGGATCATTCATGTCGCCATTATGAACCACACAAGCTTGCTCATTCAACTCTCGCGAGAAATCAAACTCAAAACGGCTCACAAAGCACCGGCCCAGCCCCTATAATTCCCATCTTTTTTGAGTCCGACACATGTGGTTTAAGAATCTCCAGATCTACCGCCTTCCCAAGACGCCAGCGGACACCACCAGCAAGCTCGAAGAACAACTCGCCAAACTGACACTGCAACCCTGCAGCGCATCCGACATGCAGAGCATCGGCTGGGTCCCACCGTGTGACGGTGGCACATTCGTTCATTCCGTAAATCAGCAATGGCTGCTGGCGCTCGGCGTCGAACACAAACTACTACCGACCTCGGTGGTCAAGTACTTTGCCAATGAGCGAGCGAAAGCGATTGAAGAAGCCGAAGGGCGTCGTGTTGGCCGCAAGGAGATGCGCGAACTCCGTGAATCGATGACGCAGGAACTACTGCCACGCGCCTTCATCAGCCGCCGCACCACCTTTGGCTGGATTGATCCGATCAATGGCTGGCTGGTGATCGATGCGGCTTCCCCCACCAAGGCGGAAGAATTGCTTGAGCATCTGCGCAAATCGGTTGACGGGTTTCCAGTCAAACTGCTGCAAGTCACTCAATCGCCTTCCGCGGCGATGACCGGTTGGGTTGCCGATGGTGAAGCGCCAAGCGGTTTTACCATTGACCAGGACCTCGAACTGCGTTCGGCCGAAAACGCCACGGTACGCTATGCCAAGCACACACTGGAAGGCGAAGAAATCCGTCAACACATCGCGGATGGAAAGGTCGTAACTCGACTCGCCATGACCTGGGGTGACCGCATTTCGTTTGTACTGAACGAAAAACTCCAGATCAAACGCCTCAGCTTCCTCGACATTCTCAAGGAGCAAGCCGACGGCCAGGCCGAGAACGCAGATGAGCGTTTCGATATCGACTTCACGCTGATGACCGGCGAAGTTGCGCGCCTGCTCGACGATTTGCTCGAAGCGCTCGGCGGCGAACTGGAAAAACCAGTCTGAACGTCAGGTCAACGACATGCCGGAAGTACCGTCGATTATCGAGAAATCTGGGGTGGCAGAGCGTCCATCCTGGTTTCTCTATCTGATCGAATGCGTCGACGGCAGCATTTACACAGGAATCGCTATCGACGTAGAGGCGCGCTTCGCTGCACACGTCAGCGGCAAAGGCGCACGCTATACGCGCACTCATCCTCCGGCCAGAGTACTTGTCAGTGTTGAATATCCTGATCGTTCAAGCGCGCTCAAAGCAGAATACCGGATCAAGCAACTCAAACCGGTGGCCAAGCGCGAATTCGTCGCGCAGATGACCCATCCCACAAGCAAAACTGACATCGCCTGAGGGAAACGTCAGCTCGTGGTCCCCTAACGGAGCGTTGCCTGCTGATCGCTACCAAACAGCCGAAAGACAACGCCCTGAGCCATTTCAGCCCCCAGACGTTTGGCAAAGCGCTCGGCAATATTCTCTTTGACTGAGTAGTCGAGAATATCCTCCGCCTTGATCAGATCACGAGCGACCGAATCAACCGTCCCAAAGTCATCGGCAAGCCCCATCACGATGCTTTGACTGCCAGTCCACATCAAACCCGAAAACATCTCCGGTGTTTCCTTGAGTCGGTCACCACGGCCTTTGCGGACAATGTCAATGAACTGCTGGTGTATTTCGCCGAGCAAGACTTGGGCATGTGCCTTCTGCTTTTCATCCTGCGGCGAGAAGGGGTCAAGGAAACCTTTGTTCGTGCCAGCCGTTAGCAGACGGCGTTCCACGCCAATTTTATCCATCACACCGGTAAAGCCGAATCCGTCCATCAACACACCAATGGAACCGACAATACTGGCCTTATCGACAAAGATCTTGTCAGCAGCCGAAGCAATGTAATACCCGCCAGACGCGCACAGATCATCAACTACGACATAAAGCGGAATTTCCGGATGTTTGGTGCGCAGACGGCGAATTTCGTCATAGACGATGCCAGACTGAACCGGACTACCACCCGGGCTGTTGATGCGCATGATGATGCCAGCCGTTCCCTTGTCGTCAAACGCTGACTGCAGCGCGCCATTGATTTTCTCCGCACTGGCGTCGCCGCTTGAATCAATTGTTCCGCGCACGTTGATCAGCGCCGTATGCTTGCTGTCCGAAAGCTTTTCCGTGTTGCCGCCCCAATCAACCACAAGAACAAGTACAGCAATCAGGTAGGTCAGCAAAGCCAACTTGAAGAAAATGCCCCAGCGGCGTTTTGCTTTCTGCTCGTTCAAGGATGCAAAAGCAATCTTCTCTAAAAGTTGCCGTTCCCACTGCGGGTTATTCTCAGGTGTTTCCACAATATTCACTCAGTATTGAAGTTAATGAACAACAACAGCAGCAGCAACGACGATTGTTCAATGATCGGGCAGCGCATGCCCAAGTATAACTTGGAATCATTTGGATCGCGGTGCCAACAAAAATACTAATGTCATTTTTCGGTCAGACAACTCAATTCCGCAACAGTTCAGGCGTGGGCATCCAGCCATTCGGCCAGTTCGCTAATGCTATGCACGCGTGCCAACGGATTCAACGAATCGAGTGCGCCGGCAGAATGCGCGCCATAGTCGACGGCCAAACCGTACGTGCCCGCGTTAAGGGCCATCTGCAAATCATGGGTCGTATCGCCAATCATCAGTGTCCTTTCGGGTTTCACCGAGAGTTC
>JAIFNM010000255.1 GCA_020047725.1 Betaproteobacteria bacterium | reverse complement strand
GGTCGCGGCATGGCCGCCACGTTGACGGGAGAAAGACGAGCCAAGGGGGAACGAAGAACCTACGGCATGCTCGGCATGCGCGAACGGGTGAACATGCTGGGAGGGCAAATTTCAATTGATAGTGCGCCCGGCAGAGGCACGCACATTGAGGTGAGTATTCCCGGAAGTGTGCAGTCGCCCCCATGATCCGTATTTTGATCGCCGATGACCATACACTGATGCGCGATGGTCTAAAGCAGATTCTTGCCAAAGACGGCGACATGATCGTCGCCGGAGAAGCCAGCGACGGCTTCCAGACACTCGACAAGGTACGTTGCGCGGCGAATGGGATCTGCTTCTGCTCGATATATCGATGCCCGGTCGCAGTGGCGTCGAGCTGATCAAGCAAATCAGGACCGAGAAGCCGCGGCTGCCGATTCTGGTACTCAGCATGCACAAGGAAAGCGAGTATGCAGTTCGCACCATTCGCGCCGGAGCCGCCGGGTATCTGTGCAAGGACAGTGCGTCCCAACAGTTATTGAACGCGATCCACGAAGTGGCGGCAGGTGGGAGATTCATCAGCCCGGAGGTTGCGGCCGATCTGGCCTTCAGCATGATTCTGCGTGATGAGCGCCCCCTCCATGCCTTGCTGTCGGATCGGGAGTTTCTGATTTTCAGCAAGCTGGCTGCCGGTGACAGTGTCGGCGAAATAGCTCAACGCTTGAACCTGAGCGTCAAGACGGTGAGCACCTACAAGACACGCCTGCTGCAGAAGATGCAAATGTCCAGTGTCGCCGATCTGATTCGCTATGGACTGGACCACGACCTGCTCGACAGCCCGGTCAGTCGCTGAACCTACCTACTGAATTCCTTGCGGTACAGGAAGGCCGCGTCGAACACGCTACTCCTGCCGTCGATATCGGGATTCAACTCGATGAGCCGGTCAAGCCAATCCGAGGTGTCGTGCGTCGGCCATTTGGTGCCAAGCTCACGGCGCATGGCGCTGATACGCGTGGCCAGCGCCAGCCATTGGCCGGGCACGGTCTGTTTCAGGTAGAGCACTGAGCTGATATCCGCCAGCGCTTCACCCCAGGTTTCCACGGCGCCGCTTTTTACCACCGAGAGATAGCCCTGGATGCTCATGCCGTCCTGCTTGTAGGCATCGGGCAGCACCTTGTCGAAGCGCTTGAGCACATAGGCTTCGCGTTGCTCGACGCAATGCGTCACCTCATGCACGGATATCGCGCGCAGCATCAGTGCCAGTTCATGCTCGTTGATCGCGGAAAAAAACTGCACCAACCCATCTTCCGGCAGGGTGTTGAAAAACACCACGCAGGTATTGGTGTCAATGTTAAGGCCCGCCGAGAGCAGCGGAAGCGTCACCCCTTCCTGCTCGGCATCCAGGACCTCCAGCGCCATGCCTTCCGCTCGAACCACAGCGTCGATGTCGCCCAGAGCCATGCGGAACTGGCTTTCCGTCGGGTACCCAGCCGCGTGGGCACCAACGGCCCAGAGCAGCGCAAAAGTCGTTAGCCATTTCACAGCCATGATTTCACCTGGCCGGGAAGCATCAGCGAATCTCCGTCGCACCGAGCGTGACGTCGTTGCTCGCCTGCTTGATGGCACCGACTGCCGGAAGAAACTGGGCCAACACGCTGCGCCGTGCGTCCTTTTCGAGTGCAGCCAGGGCGATGACGCGTTGAAAAAAGCGCGGTAAATCGTGGTTCTCATGCTCCAGCAAAGCCTCGAAGGACGGCACCAGATCGCTGTAGAGCGACAGAGACGCGAGTCTGGCGTTGTTCAGATCCTTGCCAAAAAACGGGTCATAGCCTGCATAGCCACCCCAGCTTGCCTTCAGATCGGTGTAATCGTGCCGCAAGGCATCGAGCAAGGCGGCCTTGGCTTCGCGCTGCTGACCGACGGGACGAATGGTTTCGTATAGCGCGTAAAACCTCCCATGGTAATTGCGCAGCAGTTCGGTAATGTCTGCCTGACGCGCCCGCTGCGTCTCGAAAGCGGCGCGCTGGTCTGGCGTGTAGTGAGCCGCCAGCCAACGTCGCATGCCTTCGTTCTCCACCGCCGTGGCGAAGGACTCGTTGAAAACCGAATCGTCCTGCACAAAAAAGATCTGGTGCGCAAGTTCATGAAACACGATGCGCGCCACTTCCTGGCTACCCTGACGCAAGATGGTGTTCAACACCGGGTCGTCGAAGTATCCCAGCGTCGAGTAAGCCGACACACCACCGACAAAGGTGTCGTAACCCTCATCACGCAATTCTGCGGCGATGCGTTCGGCGTCCTGCTTCTCGTAGTAACCGCGGTAGCTCACGCAGCCTACCATCAGCATGCACCAGCGTTTGGGGATCATGGAAAGCTCTGGCGCGGCAAATACATTCCATACCACGTATGGACGCCCAAGGTCGGCGTAGGCGCGATAGCTGTTGTTGTCAGGCAGGCCCAACTCGCGGATGGCGAACTCGCGGATGGCCTGCACGTCCTCCAGCTTTTTCCTGAGCTCCGGATCACTGGCCGGATCGCGAATGATGTCGGCAATCGGAGAGGTGGCCCGCAGTACGCCGAGGTGTCCGCTCATCGCTTGGGCGTAATAAGCAATGTGACTGCAACCAGCCAGAACGGTGGCCAGCATGAACAGAAAAACAAGCCTTCCGGATTTTTTGACCATGGGGGAAGCGACCCGTCTTGAAAATTCGCACAATCTGCGTGACCGCCCAGCACACCTGCGCTCCTGTCACTGTGATCGTAATGCTGCTCTGGTCTGAGTTTTCGCGATATCAGCGGGAAGCACGACTTGCTGTGAGAAAGTAGAAAGCAAGGCGTAGGAATCGTCCTACAGAGATGATTTTCAATTTAGGCGCTTGCTCGCCCCGAATGACGCTGTGTTGCCTACCGCACAGACCCAGTCAGTTACGTTCTGTAGCTTGGCAACTGGCACAGGTTCTCGGTGACTGACCAGAAAAAGAGCGACGAATCGGGTTCGTGCGCTTGACGAGCGTGCCTTCATGCAACATCAATTCGGGGAATCAAAATGACCTTTTCCAGAACAGCAGTGACGTCACCTCCGGGATGCGCTCTGCTCGCGACGTACACGTTCTTTACGTGTGGCGCTTTAGCTTGTGGTTTTTCCACAAGAATCACCAGGCTTTGTAGTGCAACGCACTTTCCGCGGTCAAAGCCATGAAAAACATCAAACGAAGCTTCTGGGGCTTCCTCATCGTGCTGACCGGGCTCTGGCTCGCCGCCGACTCGCCAATTTCAACGCCGTTCCAGTTCTTTGCCTTGCGTTCGTCGCTCATCAATTACACCGGAATCATCGGTATTGGAGTCATGAGTGTGGCCATGATTCTGGCTATCCGACCGGTATTTTTTGAGCCTTATCTCGGTGGCCTCGACAAGATGTACCGGCTGCACAAATGGCTCGGAATAACAGGGCTGGTGTTCGCGGTCACGCACTGGCTGTGGACCCAGGCGCCAAAATGGCTCTCCGGTCTGGGTTTGATCGAACGTCCGGCACGCCATGGTTCGGCGCCTGAACAAACGGTAGCAATTTTCCAGTACTTCCAGAGCCAGCGAGGACTGGCCGAAGGCCTCGGCGAATGGGCCTTTTATGCGGCTGTGGTTCTGATCGTTCTGGCTCTGGTGAAGTGGTTTCCCTATCGCCACTTCTTCAAAACGCATCGTCTGCTGGCGGTTGCCTATCTGGCTCTGGTATTCCATTCCGTTGTACTGATGAAGTACAGCTATTGGAGCGAGATTATCGCTCCGCTAATGGCCGTACTGATGGCCGCAGGTAGCGCGGCCGCCCTCGGCGTCCTGTTCAGAAAAGTCGGAAAGAGTCGCCAGGCGGTGGGACTGGTTAGCGACCTTACCTACCATGAGCACATTGAGGTACTCGAAGTCATCATCCAGCTCAAAGGCCGATGGAGCGGGCATAAAGCCGGGCAGTTCGCCTTCATTCGTTTCAATGAAAAAGAGGAACCGCATCCCTTCACGATCACCTCAAGCTGGAAAGATGATGGTCGCCTGTTCTTTATCATCAAGAATCTCGGTGACTACACCAAAACGCTTCATGACACCCTGAAAATCGGTACACCGGTCAAGGTCGAAGGGCCTTATGGCGAGTTTACTTTCAGCAGCAACAAACCGCGCCAGATCTGGGTTGGTGGCGGCATTGGCATCACCCCATTCATCGCCCGCATGAAACACCTGGCGAAACATCCCGATGGCAAGATCATCGACCTGTTTCATACCACCACAGTGTTCGACGAAGAAGCCATCAACCTTCTGAAACGTGATGCCAAAGAAGCGAATATCCAACTGCACATACTGGTCGATGCCAGGGACGGCCTCCTCACTGCAGAGCGGATATGCCAAGCCGTCCCGAAATGGAAAACCAGCGATATCTGGTTCTGCGGCCCAGGTGGATTTGGCCGCGCCCTGCGCCAGGATTTCACGGCTCTGGGTCTCTACGCGGATGACTTCCATCAGGAACTGTTCGACATGCGCTAAGCCGGTGACGACTCGCCGCCCTATGCCGCCATAACGAGAAATCAATGACCACCCTTCTGAAGCTCAACCGCGCCCCATGCACTCCCATCATGGTAGGCATCGCCCTGCTCCTGGCCGGGTGCGCCTCGATGGCTCCACCCTACAACGCACCAGCCTTGCCGGTATCACCCGCCTATGCAACGGACACGATGCAGAATGGAGCCAGTGCGGCGTCCATCGGCTGGCGCGACTATTTCACCGATCCGCAACTTCAGGCGCTGATTGCGCAGGCACTGAACAACAACCGCGATCTGCGAACCGCCGTGCTACGCGTCGAGGAAGCTCGCGCCACCTACGGTATCCAGCGTTCGGAGCGTTTCCCCACCATTGGCGCTCAAGCCGGTGTCGACCGTTCGCGCACGCCAGCCGACCTGAGCCCGACCGGCAAGACGCTGATTGGCAGCCAGTATCAGGTGGGATTGGGCATGGCGAGCTGGGAGATCGATTTCTGGGGCCGCGTGCGCAGCCTGCAGGATGCAGCGCTGGAAAGCTATCTGGCCACCGACGCCGCACGGCGCGCCGTCAACATCGGTCTGATCGCGCAGGTGGCCAACGCCTATCTCGCGTTACGCGGACTCGATGAACGAATTGAACTGACCCGCCAGACCATCACCAGCCGCGAAGAGAGCTTCCGCATTTTTACACGGCGCGTGGAGGTGGGCTCGACCTCGCGGCTTAACCTGACCCAGGTGCAAACGCTGCTGACCCAGGCGCAGGCGCTCGGCGCGCAACTGGAGCAGGAGCGGGCCACGCAATTCCATG
>JAIFNM010000159.1 GCA_020047725.1 Betaproteobacteria bacterium | reverse complement strand
GGAGTAGGATGATCTCAGGCGGGGTCATGTTAGACTTTCCCGCAATTCTATCGCTCCAGAGAAATTCATGTCCGGCAATACGATTGGTACTTTATTCACCGTAACATCCTTCGGCGAGTCGCATGGGCCGGCGATTGGCTGCGTTATTGATGGTTGCCCGCCGGGTCTGGAAATCAGCGAAGCTGACATCCAGGCCGAGCTTGATCGGCGCAAACCCGGGACCTCGCGCCATGTGACGCAGCGCCGCGAGCCGGATACCGTGGAAATTCTTTCCGGGGTATTCGAGGGCAAGACGACAGGAACGCCGATTGGCCTGCTCATCCGCAACCAGGACCAGCGTAGCAAGGACTATGGAAATATCGCCGAGACGTTCCGTCCCGGCCATGCCGACTACGCCTACAACCAGAAGTACGGCTTTCGCGATTATCGTGGCGGCGGTCGCTCTTCGGCGCGCGAAACGGCGGTGCGCGTAGCGGCTGGGGCAATCGCCCGGAAATGGCTGAAAGAGCGCTACGGTGTAATGATTCAGGGTTGGATGAGCCAGCTCGGGCCGATACAGATTCCTTTTGTTGATGCTGACCAGATTACCGAAAACCCCTTCTTCGCGCCGAACGCCGAAATTGTTTCGCAGCTTGAGCAGTACATGGATGCTCTGCGCAAGTCCGGCGATTCAGTGGGCGCGAAAATAAGCGTTGCTGCGAGCGGTGTTCCTCCTGGCTGGGGCGAACCGGTGTATGACCGTCTTGATGCCGAAATCGCTTATGCGATGATGGGCATCAATGCGGTGAAGGGCGTTGAGATCGGCGCTGGTTTTTGCAGTATCGAGCAGAAGGGCAGCGAACACGGCGATGAAATGACGCCGCAGGGCTTTCTGTCCAATAATGCCGGTGGTGTGCTCGGCGGTATTTCGACCGGGCAGGATATTCTGGTGCACATGGCGATCAAGCCGACATCAAGCATTCGTTTGCCGCGTCATTCAGTGAATAGGGCGGGCGAGGCGGTGATGGTCGCAACTCACGGGCGCCACGATCCCTGCGTGGGTATTCGTGCGACGCCAATAGCCGAGGCCATGCTGGCGCTGGTGCTGATCGACCATGCCTTGCACTATCGTGCGCAGTGTGGTGATGTGGTGTGTGCCACGCCGCGGATTTGAGTTGGCGATACTGTCCAAAATTTCAGTATCAGGGGGCTAAACAGTTTTGTAATGTGGTGATACATTAGTCGCACAGGCTTTCGGTTTTTAATCTTTTTTAAACCATGCTGGCCGCTCAACAGGGTAGCCAAAAACAGAAGAGAGGATACGATCATGCACGTCGAGCACCATGATCTTCACCATGAGTTTCCTGAAATGAGTGATGCAATCAACGTATTGCGCAATGGGAATCCGCTGTTTTCACGCTTGTATTCGACTTACCAACGATTAACGGGCAAGGTTGAAGATCTGGAAGAGCACGACATGCCGGTGGACGATTTCACCATTGAAGACATGAAGAAGCACCGGTGCAAGATCAAGGATGATTTGTACCATCTGATGATGGCGTATCGATCCGGTCAACAACAGGCTGCCAAGTAAGACTGACGCTCTTGACAATGCATCCGGTAAAATTGCCGGATGCATCGAGTTCCTTATTGGCGGCTTTCCGCCTACTACTTCACGTATTTCTCCTTCATCGGCGTTTTTACGCCGTACTTCGGGCTTTACCTCCAGTCACTTTCGTTTTCCGCCTGGGAAATCGGTCTGCTGATGTCGCAGATGCAGTTGATGCGTTTGTTTGGGCCGTATTTTTGGGGCGTGCTGGCGGATCGTTCCGGCCAGCGATTGTGGATCGTCCGCCTGACCAGCCTGGCCACTCTGGTTGCTTTCTCTGCCATTCTGTTCGTCAGCAGTTTTCTCGCTTTAATGCTTGCCATTGCGGTCGTCGCCATTTTCTGGACGGCCGCCCTGCCGTTGGTGGAATCCCTGACCTTCGATCACCTGCGCGAGGATTCCGCACGGTACAGCCGTATCCGGCTGTGGGGTTCGGTGGGGTTTATCGTGGCCGTAATGCTGGCGGGCGTCGTGCTCGACTACCTGCCCTTGATCAGCATGATCTGGTTCAGCGTGGCGACACTGATCACGATAGTCTGCAGTTCATGGCTAGTGCCCGAAGTATCAGTCGCCCATTCGGTCGAAGAACCGGCGCCGCTCGGTGAAATATTGCGCCAGCCACGCGTTCGGGCCTTGTTGGCAGCAAGTTTTGCCATGGCGGCGGCACACGGCGCGCTGAATATCTTCTATACGATTTTGCTGTCAGATCATGGCTACAGCAAATCGACCGTCGGCAGCCTGTTTTCTCTTGGCGTTGTCGCCGAAATTGCCGTGTTTTTCATCATGTCGCGGGTGATGCGGCGCTACAGTCTGCGCACCATCCTGATCGTGAGTTTTTCCACGTCCGTCATACGATTCGCGATGATCGGCTGGGGCGTCGACCTCATGGGCGTGCTGGTACTGACTCAACTGATGCATGGTCTGACTTTCGGTGCGTTTCATGCGGCTGCGATTTCGGCGATTAACCGTTGGTTTCCCGGGCGTACTCGCTCACGCGGGCAGGCTCTGTACTCAAGCCTGGCGTTCGGAGGTGGCGGGCTGTTTGGCGGGGTAGTCAGTGGCTGGACATGGGATCATCTCGGCGGCCAATTGACCTTTGCTGTTGGTTCGATCTATGCATTGATCGGCCTTGTTCTGGTGCTTGTCTGGGTTCGGGATGAGGATGTCGGCGAACAAAACAATACGTGTGTTGTCGACGCCTCTGATACGTTGTGAGGGTTTTCATGAATAGTTGGAATTTCAGATTGCGCTTGTCTGTCCTGCTGGCAGCGCTTATTGCTGTCGGATGTGCTACCACTCAGACGACATCGGGTGGAGTAGTCGGTGTCGAACGGCAGCAGACAATGCTGATTTCGTCAGCAGAAGTTAATAGTGAAGCTGAAAAAGCTTACCGGCAGACAATGCATGAAGCGCAAGGCAAGGGCCAACTCAATCGCAACCCGGCCGAACTGGCCCGGGTTCGCACGATTGCCAATCGCCTGATTGCGGCCACCGGTGCTTTTCGCAGCGATGCGCCTGGCTGGCGCTGGGAGGTTAATGTAATCAGCTCGAAGGAACTCAACGCCTGGTGCATGCCTGGCGGGAAGATGGCTGTTTACACTGGCTTGATCGAACAATTGCGCATTACCGACGAAGAGTTGGCGGCGGTGATGGGGCATGAAATTGCTCACGCCTTGCGCGAGCACGGTCGCGAGAAGGCCGGGCAGGCCGCTAGCGTAGGCGTTGCCGCTGCCATCGGCGGCGCACTGATCGGTTCGTATTTTGGTGTCGATTCGGGCTTGGGTGAGAATGTTCTGGGTGTGGCCGGCGAACTGGCGTTCATGCGCCCGAATTCGCGTGGAATGGAACAGGAAGCCGATCGCGTTGGCGTTGAGCTTGCCGCTCGAGCCGGCTACAACCCGCATGCGGCGATTACGCTGTGGGAGAAGATGGGGCGAACGTCCGGTGGGCAACCTCCGCAATGGCTCTCGACGCATCCGTCGCATCAGTCACGGATTTCGGACTTGCGGAACTACGCTGATCGAGTACAACCGCTCTACCTTGCCGCGCGTCGCCGATGACATGCTCCGAAACCCGCATGGATATTGGATTCCCGGGCTTTTGCGTTGAAGGTGTCCGTGTTTATTGCCTTGCGGGCCTTTGATGTGACGGGCAACGATTACCGCTTCTTTACAATACTCCTCCGTACGTTGCCCCGGCTGACAGTCAGGGCAAGCCGTGCGATAATCAAAAGCTCCTACTGGCCGATTGGGCCTGACTTTTCGGGATAGCCGACATATGCCGCAAAACCTATACGACAAACTCTGGCAAAGCCATGTGATCCATGAGCAGGATGATGGAACTGCGCTGATCTACATTGATCGTCATTTGATGCACGAAGTAACCAGTGCACAGGCCTTTGAGGGTTTGAAACTCGCCGGACGCAAGGCTTGGCGCCATACCTCAATTGTTGCCACGGCAGATCACAACACACCGACCGATCACTGGGAGCGTGGCATCGAAGACCCGGTTTCGCGCCTGCAGGTGGAAACGCTTGATGCCAATATTCGCGAAGTCGGCGCACTGGCTTACTTTCCGTTCAAGGATCTGCGTCAGGGCGTCATCCATGTGATCGGGCCGGAAAACGGGGCGACGCTGCCAGGCATGACCGTCGTTTGCGGCGACTCACACACCAGCACGCATGGTGCTTTCGGCTGCATGGCGATGGGCATTGGCACTTCCGAGGTTGAGCATGTGCTGGCCACGCAGACCTTGTTGCAGAAAAAATCCAAAACCATGCTGATCCGCGTTGACGGGACGCTGGGTAAGTGTGTGACCGCCAAGGATGTGGCCTTGGCCATCATTGGTCGCATCGGTACGGCTGGCGGCACGGGTTACGCCGTCGAGTTCGGTGGCAGCGCCATCCGCGGGATGTCGATGGAAGCGCGCATGACCTTGTGCAACATGGCCATCGAGGCCGGGGCACGAATGGGGTTCATTGCCGTTGATGAAACGACGATCACCTACCTTAAAGGACGTGCGTTTGCACCCAAGGCCGAGCAATGGGATGCGGCTGTCACATACTGGCGAACGCTGCATAGCGACGAAGGCGCTGTATTTGATTGCGTGCTTGACATGCGTGCTGAAGACATTCATCCGCAGGTTACCTGGGGCACGTCACCCGAAATGGTTGTAGCCATTGGTGACAAGGTTCCCGATCCTGCCAATGAAAAGAATCAGGCGCGCCGTGAAGGCATGGAGCGTGCGCTGAGTTATATGGGCCTCAAAGCCAATACGCCGATGAACCAAATTACCATCGACAAGGTGTTCATCGGTTCGTGTACTAACTCGCGCATTGAAGATCTGCGCGCTGCAGCCAACGTGCTAAAGGGGCGGAAAGTTGCCTCGACTGTCAAACTTGCGCTGGCGGTTCCGGGTTCTGG
>JAIFNM010000294.1 GCA_020047725.1 Betaproteobacteria bacterium | reverse complement strand
AGCAGCCCGCGTTACATCGGCGCCTTGCTGTATCTGGCGATTCCGGGCTCGGTGGTCGCTTTCACGGCCTATCTCACGCTGGTCGGGCGACGCGGGCCGGAGCGTGCCGCCTACAGCACGGTACTGTTCCCGATCGTGGCGCTGAATGTGTCGGCGATTTTCGAGGGTTACCAGTGGACCGCAACCGCGCTGACCGGGTTGGTTCTGGTAATGCTCGGCAACATGCTGGTGTTCCGGCGCAAGTCGGTTGTGGTGAGTCCGGTTGTGCGGGCGTAAGGGGAGAGCGCCTTCGAAGGGTTCGCATTTAAGTGCGCAAATAATTACGCAAAAATAAAAAATAAAACAATTGAATCAAACGCATTGGCGGAACATAATGTTCGCAAAAGGAGCCGCCATGTACGATGCACCTCATCAGTTTGAACCGCTACTTCCCACACAGGAGAAGCAGGAGCCGTTGTTGGCCAAGGCCCATGATCTGGCACGCAGCGCGACGCAACTGGCCGGCCTGCCCATTGCTCCCAGTTTGCGGGAACTGCTGCGCGGGATGAACTCTTACTACACAAACCGCATCGAGGGGCAGCACACTCGTCCGCTCGAAATCGAACAAGCCATCGCCCGGAATTTTTCCGACAACACCGAGCTCGCGTCGCGGCAACGCCTGGCCATCGCCCACATCGATGCCGAATCCGCCGTCGAGCGACGTTACAGCGGGGAAAACGGCGGTCGACAGCTCTATAGCCCGGCAGCAATTCAGGACCTGCACCGCGAACTGTTCTCACGTGTGCCAGAAGAGGATCGGGTAACGCCGGAGGGTGTCACTGTCGTGCCGGGCGAACTGCGCCATCGGGAAGTGCAGGTCGGGCAGCACATCGCGCCTGCTCATGCCAGCTTGCCGGCACTGCTTGATCGCTGGAGCCAGTTCTATGGCGACATTCGGCGGGGCGAAGCCGCGCTGCTGGCACTGGCGGCCGCCCACCAGCGCTTGGGCTGGATACACCCCTTTATCGATGGCAATGGCCGGGTCATGCGCCTGCACACCCATGCCGTATTGAGCGCACTCGGCTACACCAATGGCCTGTGGTCGCCGCTACGCGGCTTCGCCCGCTCGGTGGATCAGTATTACGCCCGACTGGCCGATGCGGACGCTCCACGGCGAGGCGATTTGGATGGTCGTGGCAATCTCAGCGAACAAGGGCTGGTGGCTTGGATCGACTACGTTCTCGACGTGTGTCTGGATCAGGTCAGGTTCATGGGCGGCATGCTCGACATCTCCTCAATGGAACGGCGCATTGCCGCGTGTTTGGCGTTCGAGGAAGAAAGCCTGCGTTCCGGTGTGCGCCGCGAAGCCTTGCGACCACTGCATTATCTCTTCCTTTCCGGCGGTGAACTGGAGCGGGGCGAATTCAAGATGATGACCGGGCTGGGCGACCGAACCGCTGTTACCGCGCTCTCCGCATTGATCCGGCGCGGCCTGCTTAAATCGGATACGCCGCAAGGAAAAGTACGCTTTGGCTTGCCGCTACATGCGCTGCGTTTTTATTTTCCGGCGTTGTGGCCGGAGGCGGAAGCAGATGCTGATGGGTAGATGTGGTGATTAAGGAAGATTTTCTGGCCTGAACTCCTTTCACGTCACTTTGTTGGTACGGCATTCGCTGTAGCATCCAGTTGCCCTCGAGTTTTGGAGAATGAAATGTGTCAACACGAGACCATGACGCCAAGTTTGTACGAAAAATATCAGATCCCAAGTGGGCAATTCATTGATCCGCTCAGCACTTTGCGTTTTATCTTGCGCAAAGCGGAACTCGGCAAATTCTTGAGCAAGTCTGAAAAACAATGGTTAGTGCAGCAGAATCTGTCTGCTGCAATCGAGTTAATAGAGATGCAAGAGGTCTATAGAAACTCTCTGGAGCAGGAGGTCAGAAGTGAGCTAAGAGAGTTGCGCCAAAATCCGTTCATTCCCAAATCTTTTTTGCTTACAACTATTCCGTCAATTGAGTCAGATCAGGCTTTGTTGTTTTATAAAATCAATAACCTGGAAGAGCTTTCCGAAGAAGATGGTCGATTGGTTGGTGCCGAATACAAGAAATGTTCTGATATCCATCGCGCCAAGACCAAGCATGGAATAGTCGAGAATACGCCGGATGATGAGGCGTTTTTACGGTTGCTGAACAAGCTCGATTCGAGCACTTTTCTGTCAGCTATTGACCTGGAATGGTTGTATGAACAGCGTATTTTTTCAATCCTTGCTGTTTTTTCCGATCATATTTCCAGTCTATGTGACAAATATGAAACGGATGCGAGTCAGTTGTCCGTAAGCGACAAATTCCGGCTCTATCTGGCAATGCAAAAATTGGAAGAGAGAAAATCCCTCAATGATGATGAACATCAATTCATGAATCATCGCGGCTTTTTGTATGCATTAGCCATTGAGTTCGATCTTCTCAAAGAAAAATTCGGTGCCATTGAATTTGTGGACAGCAATCCGTCGCAGCATTTGTACAAAGTGCTCAGGAAAATGGAGTCGCGACAAGCAGTGACTGATCCGGACGCCAACTATCTGCGGAAACGTAAATTGCTTTCCACCCTCAAGCTTGCTCTCCAGCCAGCGGCAGACCTGCTCACGCAGAAAATACAGCAGGGCCATGGGTTGGGGTCAGAGGATATCGAGTGGTGCAGGAAGAATGGCTTTCCAGAATTAATCATCACCTCATTGAAGAAAAGTCATGGCCTTGAACACCGAGATGACAAGCCAGAAAGTCGGCTTTATCCGATACTCGAAAAGATGGAGAGGAGCGAACGTTTATCGGATGATGATCAAGTCTGGTTGGAAGCCGAAAACTGGTGCCACCAATACTCCAAAGGTGAAAGCAGGATTTTCCTGTTCCACCATTCAAGGGAGGCTTCGTTTTATGAAGCCGAATTTCGTCGAACAAAGAATTTCAGAAACCTGGTGGAAGCCAGCTCGCATTGGCGAAAGGCAAAACAAGCTGAAAAAGCACTGGAACAAACCAGCGACCTGGCGATGATTCGTGGTCTTAAAGACCAGAATCTAAAGGCCGCGTTGCTAACGACACGTGGTGGTGCGCTGCGCGATCTTGGTCAACTAGGTGACTCAGAGAAATTTGCGCTGGAGGCCAAGGCAGTCAATCCCAATAAGCATTACCCCTACACCCTGTTGGGAGCATTATGTTATGACACCCGGCGATATGATGAGGGCGATACGTGGTTTGAAGAGGCTGTCAAAAGAGGCGCAAAAGCAAAAGATCAGGATGCGGAAATTAAACGCATCCTGAAAAGAAAAGGAAAAGATCGTCAGGAAATGGTTGAACATCTCCTGGCCAAAGACCCACAACGTTTTGCATGGGTCAAATAGGTTCCTTACCGCTGCTCAAACAAGTCAGAGTGTCCACACTATCTATTTCGCTTCGATTTCGTAGGACGTACTTCGCCCACCGGATTCCGATTTCTCCAGAATCCCAAGCGCGACCAGTTCATTGATGTCGCGTAGCGCCGTGTCCGGCGAGCACTTGGCGATAACCGCCCATTTGCTGCTGCTGAGCTTTCCGTCGAACCCGTCAAGCAGGCGGTTGAGCAGCTTTACCTGTCGTTCGTTCATGGGCGTGGTGGCCCAGCGGTGCCAGAAGCGTGTTTTCCCGAGTACGGCATCGAGCGTGACCTGGGCGGTGTCGATGGCGCGGCCAAGGGTTTCCAGGAACCAGTGCAGCCAGTTCGTGACGTCGAGGCTGCCTTTTTGCGTGCGTTCCAGGATGTCGTAGTAGTCCCGCCGTTCGCGCTGGATCTGGGCCGAGAGGCTGTAGAAACGTTGTGGGCTGCCGTCCGTTCGCGCCAGTAGCAGGTCGCCGACAGCGCGGGCGATGCGGCCGTTGCCGTCATCAAAGGGGTGCAGGGTGACCAGCCAGAGGTGTGCCAGTCCGGCTTTTAGGATGGGGTGGTCCGCCGTGTTGCCGTTTAGCCAGTAAAGAAAACAGGCCATTTCGTCGGCCAGCCGGTCGGCAGGCGGCGCCTTGAAGTGAACGTTCTGTCGACCGAGCGGACTGGAGACGACCTGCATCGGGCCGTTGGTGTCATCACGGCAGACTCCGGCGTGAATCGGGTTCAGGCTTTGGTGGCCGGTCGGGAAGAGGGCCGCATGCCAGGAGGGCAGTCGATCCTGCGTCAGTGCGGTTTCGCCGCGCGTGACGGCGTCGAACACCATGTCGACGACGCCTTCGACATACCGGTCCGTTGGGGCGAGGGCGCCGATGTCCACGCCCAGACGGCGGGCGATGGACGAACGTACGGCGTCGGTATCGAGCAGTTCGCCCTCGATTTCGCTGGTCTTGAGCACGTCGTCGGTCAGGGCCGCGAGGCTCGCCTGGTCGCGCAAGGCCATGCCGACATCGGCCAGCCGTCCGATCAGCATTCCCTGCGCACGGCTGACGCGCGCCAGCGGCTCGGCCAGAGCGGCCAGGTCGTAGCGCCAGTTCGGCCAGTCGCCGGATTGCCAGATGTAGAGGGATTCGCTGCGTGTCATGCGGAGATTGTGGGGTCTATTCTCCGCAAAGGCAGGTTATTCACCGCATTTTGTGCGGCGAATAGAGAGGCTATTCTCCGCACGGCCTCAAGCTCAGAGGTTGTGAACAAATGCCTCAGCACCTACCGCAAAGATGACCCATGGAAATGCAGAGCCGCAGAGGAGCAAAGGTTTCGCAAAGAAAGCTTAAGAAACACAGCGGCTCCTTTGCGAAGCCTTTGCTACTTTGCGCCTTTGCGGTGGATTTTCGATATTTTCACATGCTCTCAGGCGTTCTCGCTCCCCCGTGTGTTCGCGCGAGCCGGCGATGCTCATCGGACGGATGGTGTGCATGATTGGCCGGAGCCTATACCCGTTTCATCGACGACATGACCAGCGCCGCGCCGATGCTGCGCTCGATGATATGCCGCGACGACGCGACAAAACGCCGGGCGGCGTCGGACGAGAAGGCGTAGGCAACCAGGGCGAACCAGACGAGATGGGCCAGCGACATGAATGCGCCGCAGCCCAGCTGTACGGCGATGGGTGTGCTCGGGCTGATGACCTGGGTGAATAGCGCGACGACGAACAGGGTCGTCTTGGGGTTCAGCGCGTTGGTCAGGAAGCCGATTTTCAGGGCGGCGAGGTCCGAGAGCGCTGCAGCTGGGTCGCGGCTTTGGGTCGGGTCGGCCTTCTTCGCCCGCAGCAGGGTGAAGCCGAGGTAGATCAGATAGGCCGCGCCGGCGAACTTGATGAGGTTGAACAGCAGTATCGATTTAGAGATCAGCAGGCCGATCCCGGCCATTGAATACGCAACGTGAACAAGAACGCCCAGCGAGATTCCGGTTGCAGTAAGCACGCTGGCGCGACGCGACAGGACCATGCTGTTGCGCGTCACCATGGCGAAATCCGCACCGGGGCTGATGACGGCGAGGATCGTTATGGTGGCGACGGCGAGTGCTTCGATCATGGGCGTGAATCAGAAGGCCGGCGATGGATTCTCAGGGCACTCCAGGGACCGATCACGGCAAGCCCGAAACCGAGCCCTCTTTCGGGTAAGTGATCGTATATCCAACGTCGATCTTCCAGGTCTCGTTCGGTGCCAATGGCGGCCTTTCCAGTCGATCTCGCTTGGCGCCGGTTGCAGCAGGCGTTCGACCTCGATTTCTTCGGACTGGCTGACGGGTGCGGATTCGAGGACCAGGACATCGATTGCGCTCTTGTGCAGGTTGTTGATCACATAGGTGTCGGCGACCTTGCGCTGGTTCTTCTGGCTGACAAATCCAGCGTTGCCGGCAAACTGGTTCTTGCGCTCCACGTTGACCCGCAACAGATCATCCTGACCAAACCCGAGGGAGAAGCGCTCGGTTGCGTCCGGTTGCCAACGCGTTGCGCCGATATAGTTGCCGTCGCGGTACAGCTGGATGTTGCCGG
>JAIFNM010000138.1 GCA_020047725.1 Betaproteobacteria bacterium | reverse complement strand
CCTGACGGCTTCAAGCCCTTCTTTGAAGTTGCACCCGTTGCCGCCCGGAAGATCCAAAACAAGGAAGCCGAGCGTGCCATTCTGGTGTGCGGAACCGGCGCCGGGATGGCCATAATTGCCAACAAATTCAAGGGTGTTTATGCCGTCACCGTCGAGGGAAGCTATACCTCCCGCATGTCGAGAATCGTCAATCAGGCCAACGTGATCACCATGGGTGGCTGGGTTGTTGCGCCGCAACAAGGCGTCGACATGGTCTCGAGGTGGCTGTCGGCCTCGTTCACCGAAGGTTTTCCGGAAGATCGCCAGAAGTTCCTGTGTGGCGCCTTTGAAAAGGTCGCCATGATAGAAGAAGCCAATTTCAGAGACCAGTAGCCGTCGGTCAATTCTTTTTTGGAGAACACAGAAAATGTTTAAGAGCGTCCTGCATGAAATGGCGTCAACTACTCCGACACAATACTGGCTGGATTCGTGTTCGCAGAAGGAGTTGGCTTACGCACTTGAAAACGGAGCGGTCGGTGCCACCACCAATCCTTTGATTGTTACCGCCGTGCTGGAAAGCGAACTGCCGGCTTATGAGGCCATCATCAAAGGCTTCGTCAAAGACATGCCGGAAGCCACGGAAGATGAAATCGCGTGGAAAACGATCGAATACATGGCCATACAGGGCGCAAAGACGCTCGAGCCAATTTTTGACCCGGTCAAGGGATTTGGACGGATTTCGATCCAGACCAACACGAAGTACCACCGTAACCCCAAGCTCTTGATCGAGCAGGCGACCTACTTCGGGACGTTGGCACCCAATATCCAGGTAAAACTGCCGGTTACCAGCGCCGGAATCGAGGCCATCGAGGAAGTCACCTACCGTGGTATCAGCGTCAATGCCACCGTCAGTTTCACTGTCCCACAGGCGCTGGCAGTCGCAGAAGCGATCGAAAGCGGGCTTAAGCGGCGGGCGGCGGAAGGGCTGGACAATACTCGGATCAATCCGGTATGCACCATCATGGGTGGACGGACTGACGATTACATCAAGGATGTCGCGGCGAAGAAGAATATCTGCATTGATCCAGGCTATCTGGAGTACTGCGGTGTAGCGGTTATCAAGAACGCCTACCGCATCTATCAGGAAAAAGGATATAAAACCAAGCTTCTCGGCGCGGCCTATCGCAACAGGCATCACCTTGCCGATCTGATTGGCGGCGATATGTTGCACACCATTCCGTACAAGTACCAGTTGTACTACAACGCATCGGACATCAAGGTCAAAAACTCGATGGACACGCCGGTTGATCCGGTCATCGTGAATACTCTGCTTGATAAAATCGACGAGTTCAAAAAGGCGTACAACCCGGACGGATTGAGTGTCAAGGAATTCGATAATTATGGAGCGACACTCGCAACTCTGAGAGGTTTCTACGCGGGTTATGACAAATTGGTTACGATTATTCGCCGATTCATCGTTGGCTGATTGGGCCTTTTTCCAGTATACGTTTTGACAAAGAGCTGGCGTCAGTGAGCTTCTGATCCGATAATTAGTAAGGTTCGGCCATTGCAAGCGGCGTGATTTTTTTGCCAGGGTGGCCTCTTTGGTCAGGCGGTGTTCTGACTTAATGAGTGATACTGATTGACATGCTGAATATGGAATCCTCTACGGGAAATACCCCCGTCGTGACTGGAAATCCCCGCTACGACCGTTTGCTGGAACTTGTCGATATGCATGGCCATATGCGCATCGACAATCTTGCATCCTTGCTGGATGTTTCTACACAGACCGTTCGTCGCGACGTCAAGAAGCTGAGTGAAGATGGCATTCTGTCGCGCCATCACGGCGGGGTGGGGCAGGTCTCGAGTGCGATCAACCAGGATTTGGGGAAGCGGGCCGTATCTCAAATCGAGGAGAAACAGCGGATAGCTCGTGCCATAGCCGAACGTATTCCAGATCGAAGCACTGTCTTCATGACCTGCGGGTCCACCATCGAATATGTCGCCAAAGCCCTTGAAGTCAGACAGGACCTGAGAATTATCACGACCTGCTTGCGTGTAGCGAACCTGCTTTACATGCGCAGGGACTTCGATGTAATGGTTCCTGGGGGTTCGCTTCGCCACATGAATAGTGGAATCATTGGGGCAAGCGCACAGGAATTTCTGCGCGGATTTCGCGCGGATTATCTCTTGATGAGCCTGGGAGCCGTTGAGCCAGATGGCACGATGCTTGAGTTCGATGTCAATGAAGTGGCGGTCATGCGGATCATGATGGCCAACTCAAGGCAGATCTTTGTTGCTGCGGACCACACGAAGTTTCACACTTCGGCTTCAGTTGCCTTGGGTAGCACGTCTGAGATTGATGCCTTATTTACTGACGAAAGGCCGCCGCCCCCCCTTGCTACACTGCTCGAGCAGCAACAGGTCGAACTTGTTTGTTGCGAGGGGTCGGGGAGATAGGAAAAAGGGCCAAGCTCAGCCAAAACGTCGCAAGTGAATAGTGACCGAGAGCTGCGCACCCAGCCAGCCCAGCACCGCGCCAATGCCCGTCAGAGCTGCGATTCCAGTGGGCGACAAGCCGTGCAGAATGAAGCTGCCGCCATACAACGCGACCAGTTCGCCGAGCGGTTGCTCCAACAGTAGACTGCCGATAACGACGAGCAACGCGGCAAAGAGTCCACCGAGCGTGCCCTGTAACGCTCCAAAATAATGAAATGGCCGGCGGATAAAGGCATCGGTCGCGCCGATCAATTTAGCGACTTCAATTTCGGCGGCCTGCGCCAGAATCTGCAGGCGGATAGTATTGAAGGTGACCGCCACCAGCGCGGCGGCAAACAGCCCGGCGAGCAGGGTGATGGTCAGTTTGCCGATGCGCAGGAAAACGTCAAAACGCTTGACCCACGCCGAATCGAGCTGAACATGGGCGACTTTCGGCCAGCCGGAGAAAGTCTTGGCCAGTCGCTCCAGAGACTCTGGCTGCGAGTCCACGGGCTCGACAATAAAGGCATCCGGCAGCGGGTTTTTCGGCAGGCTGGCAACGATCTCGGCCATTCCTTCGGACGATTGCAGGCGTTTCAAGGCTTCGTCCTTGGCGACAAAACGCCAGCTTCCCGGTTTGGCCTCGCGCAGTCGCGATTCGATTTCGCTGACGTCTTTTTTATTTGCCTCAACGCTCATGAACACGCTGATCTGCTGGACACCCGATGCACTGCCGGTGATGTCGCGCAGATTGTCGAGGATGACCCAGCCGGCACTAGGTAGCGCCAGCGCGATGCCGATGACCAGCAGCGAGAGAGTCGTATTGAGCGGTGAGGCGGCCAGTCGCCGTAGTGCGTTGAGCAGGGCGGCGAGGTGTTGTGGGAAGAAGCTATTCATGCTGCCTCTCCGAGCAGGCGGCCACGTTCAAGACGCAGCACGCGCGGCGAGAAGCGCGCCATCCAGTCGGGATCGTGCGTCGCGATGACGAGGGTGACGCCAACCTGATGGAAGGCACGGAAGATTTCGAGAATGGCCGATGCTGAATCCGCGTCAAGGTTGGCCGTCGGCTCGTCTGCCAGAAGAATTGACGGCCGATTAACGACCGCACGGGCGATCGCTAGCCGTTGCTGCTCGCCGCCAGAAAGAGCAATCGGGTGCGTCTTTTCGCGGTCGAGCAGGCCAACCTTATCGAGCGCAGCCCGCGCCCGACGGATGGCCTCTCTCAGGGGCAGACCGACAATGGCGAGCGGCAGTAGCACGTTATCAAGCACGCTGCGGTCGAAAAGCAGTTTCTGATCCTGGAAGATCAGCCCGAAGTTTCGCCGCAGATAGGGAATGGCGCTCTTGCGTAGCGCGGCGAGGTTCTGCCCGTTGACCACGATGCTGCCCGATGTCGGGCGCTCGATGGCCGCCAGCAGACGAAACACGGTCGATTTTCCGGCGCCCGAGTGGCCTGTGATGAACACCATTTCGCCAGCTTCGATTTCGAAGCTGACGTTCTTCAGTGCTTCAAGCCCTTCGGGGTAGCGTTTGGTAACGTCGCTGAAGGAAATCATTCAAGACTCACTCGAACAGCGCATCGACGAAATCACGGGCAACAAAGGGTCGCAGATCATCGATGCCTTCGCCGACGCCGATGAAGCGGATCGGTTTCGGGCATTGGCGTGCGATGGCGGCAACCACACCGCCCTTGGCCGTGCCGTCGAGTTTGGTGACGACCAGGCCAGTAATGTTGATCGAAGTGTCGAATGCTTTGACTTGCTGCAGCGCGTTCTGCCCGAAATTGGCGTCGAGTACGAGCAGCGTTTCATGTGGCGCGGTCGGGTCGGCTTTCTGGATGACGCGGCGTACCTTGGCGATTTCCTGCATCAGGTTCAGCTGGGTCGGCAGACGTCCGGCCGTATCGGCCAGCACGATGTCGATGCCGCGTGCCTTGGCCGCTGACATGGCGTCGAAAATCACCGCCGCCGGATCGCCGGATTCCTGCGCAATGACCGTTACGTTGTTGCGTTCGCCCCAGGTTTGCAGCTGCTCGCGCGCCGCAGCGCGGAAGGTGTCACCGGCGGCCAGCAGCACGGACAGACCTTGCGACTGGAAGTGCTTGGCCAGTTTGCCGATTGACGTCGTTTTGCCCGCACCATTGACGCCTGCGATCATGATGATGAAGGGGCGGTGCGATGTGATGTCCAGCGGTTGTTCGAGCGGCAGCAGAAGTTCGTGCAAAGCATCGGACAGCGCCTTCTGGATGCCTTCCGGGGTATCGATCTTGTCCCGCTTGGCGCGCGCCTTGAGTTCGCCGAGCAGGTGCTGCGTCGCGTCCATGCCGACGTCGCTGGTCAGCAGCAGGGTTTCCAGTTCTTCGAGCAGTTCGTCGTCGACTTTGCCACGCGAGAAAATCGATTTGAGCTTGCCGCCGAATTGCGCCCGGGTGCGGGCGAGGCCGGCCTTAAGGCGTTCGCGCCAAGTAAGTTCGGGTGCGGCAGTGACTGTTTCGGCGGGTTGTACGGCAGGGGACTTCTTGAGAAAACCAAACATGGGGCCAACTTGTCTTGGAAGGGGTTCGGGAATTGCGGGG
>JAIFNM010000296.1 GCA_020047725.1 Betaproteobacteria bacterium | reverse complement strand
ACCGTTTCGGCGTCGGGCATGGACTGGGCCACCCTGGCTGCGGCAGGTGTTCTGACCATCGTTCCGGGTGCCATCGTGATCTGGTTTGTCCGGAATTACATCGCGAAGGGTTTCGCGATGGGCCGTGTTTAGAGGAGATAAGCATGTTTGAATGGATGGCTTGGACTACGCCCGTAACCGTGTTTTTTTGCAGCATTGCGCTCATGTTGTGCGGCATGACGGTGTGGGAAATGAAATCCCCGACCAGCTTGCATAAGGGCTTCCTGCCTATGGAGACGACTCGCGGGGACCGCTTGTTTATTGGCTTGGTATCGGCGGCATATGTCAATCTGGCATTCGTCGGAATCAGCGGCAAACTCGCTGAGTGGTTTTCACTGGAGGGAGATCCTTCAATCTGGATCAGCTTCATTTTGTCCATGGCGCTGCTTGCAGTGATCATGCGCAAGGGATAACAGATTTGTAGCACGTGTCGGCTTGCTGTCCCCTGGAGCCGAATCAGCCGTTCAAACAGGGGCCGTATAACTTCTGAGGAGATTGATTGTGAAATTACGCTATTCCGTATTAACAGTCGCTATCGCATGTGCCATGGCCGGTCAGGCTTGGGCTGATGAGGCTGCAGCCAAGAAGTGGATTGACAGCGAATTCCAGCCTTCTACGCTGAGTAAGGACCAGCAGGCAGCCGAAATGAAGTGGTTTATCGACGCGGCAGCCAAACTAAAAGCAAAGGGCGTCAAAGAGATTGCAGTTGTATCCGAAACGATCACCACGCATGAATATGAGTCAAAAACACTGGCGAAGGCATTCTCGGAAATCACCGGCATCACAGTAAAGCATGACCTGATTCAAGAAGGTGACGTCATCGAGAAACTGCAAACCTCGATGCAGTCTGGCAAGTCGATTTACGACGGCTGGATCAGCGATTCCGACCTGATCGGTACACACTATCGCTACGGCAAGATCATGAACCTGACGGACTACATGGCCGCAGAAGGCAAAGATTTCACAAACCCAGGGTTGGATCTGAAAGATTTCATCGGTACTAGCTTTACCACCGCTCCAGACAAGAAGATGTACCAGTTGCCCGACCAACAGTTCGCCAATCTCTACTGGTTCCGTGCAGACCTGTTTGCTCGTCAAGATTTGAAAGACAAGTTCAAGGCCAAGTATGGCTATGATCTTGGCGTGCCGCTGAATTGGAGCGCCTATGAGGACATCGCAGCCTTCTTCAGTGAAGACGTGAAGACCATCGACGGCAAGCCGATTTATGGTCACATGGATTATGGCAAGAAAGACCCGTCGCTGGGTTGGCGCTTTACCGACGCATGGTTGTCGATGGCCGGTACGGCTGACATCGGTATTCCGAATGGTATGCCGGTTGACGAATGGGGTATCCGTGTTTCCGCTGATGGTTGCAATCCGCAAGGCGCTTCCGTTTCGCGTGGCGGTGCAACCAATTCGCCAGCAGCTGTCTATGCGTTGACCAAGTACGTTGACTGGATGAAGAAGTACGCGCCGAAAGAAGCCACGGGCATGACCTTCGGCGAATCGGGGCCAGTACCAGCACAAGGTCAGATTGCTCAGCAAATCTTCTGGTACACCGCCTTTACGGCCGACATGGTCAAGCCTGGCTTGCCAGTCGTAAACGCTGATGGCACGCCGAAGTGGCGCATGGCTCCTGGCCCGAATGGCCCGTACTGGAAGCAAGGCATGCAGAACGGCTATCAGGACGTGGGTTCGTGGACCTTCTTCAAGGGTCATGATGCCAACAAGACGGCAGCTGCCTGGCTCTATGCCCAGTTCGTGACGGCCAAGACCACGTCGTTGAAGAAAACGATTGTTGGCCTGACCCCGATCCGCGAATCGGACATCCAGTCGCAAGCGATGACCGACATGGCCCCGAAACTGGGTGGTCTGGTCGAGTTCTATCGCAGCCCGGCACGTGTGGCCTGGACGCCGACCGGTGGCAACGTTCCTGACTATCCGAAGCTTGCACAGCTCTGGTGGAAGAATGTCGCCGTTGCTGTAACCGGCGAAAAGACGCCGCAAGCCGCGATGGACAACCTGGCCGAAGAAATGGACCAGGTAATGGCCCGTCTGGAGCGCGCTGGTATGGCCAAGTGCGCACCGAAGCTTAATCCGAAGGGTGATCCTAACAAGTACCTGAGCGACAAGGCTGCCCCGTGGAAGAAGTTGGACAATGAAAAAGTCAAGGGTGAGACCATTGCCTATGACGCACTGTTAAGCGCTTGGAAAGCTGGCAAGGTTCGTTAATTTGTATTGACGTGTATTGAAAGACTCGTGTCCACCATTCCGGCTTTAAAACGCCGGGATTGGTGGTGCGAAATTCAAGCTGGTTGTTACCGTTTTGTATTTGAAATCAGTCAATTTCTGATTTCAAATAAAACATAATTAAGTGATTTGCCCTGAGGAGGCGCTGTTAGCGACTTCAATCAGTGGGCTTACCCGAGTGTTGTTTTAAGGCATTTTTCAAATTTACGAACTGAAAGGAAGCGAACATGAAAAAGGTAATGATCTCCCCGTCTAAATACGTTCAGGGCGAAAACGAATTGAGCAACTTGGGTGAGTACGTTCAGGCATTCGGCAGCAAGGCGCTGTTGATTGCTTCGAAGGACGACCAGGGCCGTGTTCAATCGCTGCTTGATGAGGCACAGAAGCGCGCTGCCTTCACGCTCGAAGCCGGTGGTTTCAACCTCGAATGCAGCTGGGCCGAAGTAAATCGTCTAAAAGCAGTTGCTGAAGAAAAAGGCTCCGATGTCATCATCGGTCTGGGCGGTGGCAAGTCGCTGGATACGGCCAAAGCCGTTGCGCACCTGACCAACAAGCCGGTTATCATCGTCCCGACCATTGCGTCGACCGACGCACCGTGCAGCGCGCTGGCCGTGATCTACACCGAGAAAGGCGAATTCGAAGAGTATTTCTTCTTCCGCAGCAACCCGAATCTGGTACTCGTTGATACCGCCGTGATCGCCAAAGCGCCGGTCCGCTTCCTCGTCGCCGGTATGGGTGATGCGCTCTCTACATGGATTGAAGCTCGCGCCTGTGCGAAGTCTTTCGCGAAGAACGCCTCCAAAGGCAACAGCACCATGGCCGCCATTGCCATCGCCGAGCTGTGCTACAAGACGCTGTTCGAAGACTCACTGAAAGCCAAGGCTGCCTGTGAAGCCAACGTCGTCACCATGGCCCTGGAAAACATCATCGAAGCCAACATTCTTCTGTCTGGCCTAGGCTTTGAAAGCTCCGGCCTCGCCGCCTGCCACTCCATTCACAATGGCCTGACCTGCCTCGAAGAAACGCACCACTTCTTCCATGGCGAAAAAGTCGCGTTCGGCGCCATCGTTCAACTTGTTCTTGAAAATGCACCTCAGGAAGAGCTGATGCGTACCATCAAGTATTGCCAGTCCGTTGGCCTGCCGACCTGCCTGGCTGACCTCGGCGTGAAAGAAGTAACACCCGAGAAAGTCATGAAAGTGGCGATCGGCTCGACCGCTGAAGGCGAAACCATTCACAACATGCCGTTCCCGGTTACCGCAGATATGGTGTGCGGCGCGATCTACGCGGCTGACAAGCTGGGAGCTCACTGATGAAAAAGATTTTGAACAAGGTCGAAGACCTTGTCATCGAGATGTGCGATGGCATGGTCAAGGCCCATCCGACCCAGTTGGCTTTCGACAGAAAGCACAAGGTCATCAGCCGTGTCCACGTCAACAAGCAGAAGGTCAGCTTGATCTCGGGCGGTGGTAGCGGCCATGAACCGGCTCACGGCGGTTTCGTGGGTACCGGCATGCTCGATGCGGCGGTATGTGGTGACGTCTTTGCCTCGCCGTCGACCATTCAGGTCTACAACGCCATCCTGCATACGCAGACCGAGAAAGGCACGCTGCTGATCATCAAGAACTATTCGGGTGACTGCATGAATTTTGATGCTGCTGCCGAAATGGCCGAGGAAGACGACGACATCAAGGTCGCCCGTGTTTATGTCAACGACGACGTCGCAGTAAAGGACAGCACTTACACCGTCGGGCGTCGTGGCGTGGCCGGCACCATCCTGGTGCACAAGATCGCGGGTGCCGCCGCCGAGCAGGGAATGGATCTTCCTGGCGTCAAGGCTGTTGCCGAGAAAGTGATCGCCAACGTACGCAGTCTCGGTTTCGCGCTGAATTCCTGTACTGTGCCTGCCAAAGGCAGCCCGACCTTCGCATTGGGTGAGGACGAAATCGAGTTTGGCGTCGGCATCCACGGCGAGCCAGGCATTGCGCGTGAGAAGCTGCCTAGCGCCAGTGTACTGGCCGAGCGCATGGTCAACCAGATTGTTGGTGACGTGCCGTTCGTTGCCGGAGACGAAGTTGCCGTGATGATCAATGGCCTCGGCGCTACGCCGCTGCAGGAACTGTATCTGCTCAACAACGCTGTGGCGGCCTGTGTGGAAGCCAAGGGCCTGAAGATTCACCGGACCTTCGTCGGCAACTACATGACCGCGATTGACATGGCAGGTGCCTCGATTACCGTTTTGCGTCTGGATGCACAGACCAAGGCACTGCTTGACGCACCGGCTGATACGCCAGCTTTGAAGATTTAAGAGGAACGTATGGAAACATTCACAAAAGACCAGGTAATCGGCACCATCGCCTCAATGTGCGACATCATCATTGAAAACGAAGTGCCTTTCTGTGAGCTGGATTCAGCCGCCGGCGACGGTGACTTTGGCATGTCGCTGGCCAAAGGCTTCAAGGTTGTCAAAGCCGAGTGGGAAACCCACAGCCGCGATGATATTGGTGCCTTCCTGAAAGATTGCGGCATGATCATCACCGAGCATTGCGGTGGTGCGTCCGGCCCGATCTGGGGATCAGCCTTCCGTGCCATGGGCAAGTCCGCTCAGGGCAAGGAAACGCTCAATCTGGTTGAGCTGGGCGAGATGGTTCAGGCCGCTATCGATGCGGTCCAGAAGCGTGGCGGAGCCAAACTTGGCGACAAGACGCTGCTCGATGCATTGATTCCGGCTGTCGAATCGATCAAGGCCAGTGGCGCTGCCG
>JAIFNM010000098.1 GCA_020047725.1 Betaproteobacteria bacterium | reverse complement strand
TGGTCGTTTCCCAGAGTTGCTCTGAATTCATTTCACCAAGGCCCTTGAAGCGCGAAAGAGAAACCGCTTCCGGCTTGATACCTTCCAGACGCAGGCGGTCCATGATGGCCTCGCGCTCGTCATTGTCCAGTGCATACAGCTTGCGCGGCGGTCGGCTCTTGCCGTAGCCCGGCACGTCCAGGCGGTAGAGCGGTGGCTGGGCGAAGAACAGGTGACCGTGTTCAATCAGTTTGGGGAAGTGGCGGTAGAACAGCGTGCACAGCAGCACGCGGATGTGGCTGCCGTCAACGTCGGCATCGGTCATGATCACCACTTTGCCGTAGCGCAGGTTGTCAAGCACACTATCGGCCGCGCCGGGGGGGTGCGGATCGATACCGAGCGCAACGGCTATGTCGTGTACTTCGCGGTTGGCGAACAGGCTGCCTACTTCGACTTCCCACGTATTGAGTACCTTGCCGCGCAAAGGAAGAATCGCCTGTAATTCCTTGTCGCGGCCCGCCTTGGCTGAACCACCGGCTGAATCGCCCTCGACGAGGAAGAGTTCATTGCGGCGGATGTCTTCGCTCTGGCAGTCGGAAAGCTTGCCGGGCAGAATGGCAACGGCTGATTGCTTGCGTTTCTCGACTTTCTGCCCGGCGCGCGAACGCGCCTGCGCGGCGCGGATAGCCAGTTCGGTGATTTTCTTGGCGTCGTCCGGATGCTCGTTGAGCCACAATTCGAGCGGGTCGCGCACCATGCGCGAAACCAGTGCCACGGCATCGCGTGAGTTCAGACGTTCCTTGGTCTGCCCCTGGAATGAGGGGTCAAGCACGCGCGCAGCGAGCACATAGCTGGCGCGCGAGAAGACGTCTTCAGCGGCCAGCTTTACGCCCTTGGGTAGCAAGGCGCGATGTTCGGCAAAACTCTTGATGGCCTCGAACGCCGCCTGGCGCAGCCCGGTTTCATGCGTGCCTCCGGCCGAGGTTGGAATCAGGTTGACGTAGGATTCGCGTGCCAGATTGCCTTCGGATGTCCAGCAAATCGACCATGCGGCACCGGAACCGATCGGGAAATTTTCGTCACCGGCCTGGGCGTATTTCTCGGCGGTGAACATCGGTGCAGTCAACTCACCGTCGAGTTGTTCGGCGAGGTATTGCTGCATGCCGCTGGTGAAACACCAGGTTTTTGTCTCGCCGTTCTCAATCCTGAGCGATATTTCAAGGCCCGGCAGAAGCACCGCTTTGCTACGCAGCAGGCGTTCCAGCTCAGCTGCAGGGATAGTGGGCGAATCAAAAAACTGGGTGTCCGGCCAGGCTCGGACACGCGTGCCACTCGCCCGTTTTGGCGCATCGCCGATGCGTTGCAGCGGCTCGATCACCGCACCGCCAGAGAAGGCGATCTGGTGACGTGCGCCGTCACGGGTTACCTCAACTTCAAGGCGGGTAGACAGCGCATTGGTCACCGAAACGCCAACGCCGTGCAAGCCGCCGGAAAAGCGGTAAGCCGAGGTGCCGTCGCCCTTGTTGAACTTTCCTCCGGCGTGCAACTGGGTGAACACCACTTCAACGGTTTTTCAACGGGGTGAATCTCGACCGGAATGCCGCGCCCATCGTCCTGGATAGTGACGGAGCCGTCGCTATGCAAGGTGACCTGGATGCGCTTGCAGTAACCGCCCAGCGCCTCGTCAGCGGCGTTGTCGATGGCTTCCTGCATGATATGCAGCGGGTTGTCCGTACGCGTATACATACCGGGGCGATGGCGAACGGGTTCCAGTCCCTTGAGAACGGAAATGGATTCTGCGGTGTAACTCATTGCGCGGGGGTCTCCAGCGGGCGTGTTTCCGGCGTATTGCCGAAAAGGCAAAGGCCGGAATACATCCGACCTATTTGATTTTTCGGGTCGGAGTTTACCACCGGAGGACTTTCTGTTGGGTTTGCCGTCGCCGTTGCTGCGAGTTTTGGCTTTGTATTGGCGAGCCTTTGTCCTGTAACAGGGCTCCTGCCCTACTGCTCGGTGCTCGAAATGTTCGTTCCAAAGTGACAGCCTGTTACAAAACTTAGAAAAAATGACAACAGACGTTCAGATTAGCAGCCGATATGATTAGCTCTGCTGGAAAATCAATATTTACATTCTGGCGTGTCGTAAATAACCATACAAAAGGTAATGAAATTGAACGAAAGAAATACTGCTGACCTTGTTGATTCCGTGTTCGCTAATCGTTTTACATCTGTTGTTATTCTGTCGATCTGGCTGGTCGCCGCGTACCGCTTCAGTATTTACTGATGCCACCGATCGAAATCTTTTAGGCGCTAAAGGCATTCTGATTGATGGGCACGATACTTGGGTGCTCCACTTGGCATAGTCATTAATGCTTAATGGGTATAAAAAAATGGAAAGGCCTGTGACGAATCACCGGCCTTTTTAATTTGTGGAGACGCGCGGGGTCGAACCGCCGACCATTTTGAATCACAAATCAATTCCAGCCATTCACTGTGTACCGAGTCGTAACGTCCACCAAAGATCAACGCGGAAATAGGACTCCTGATCCTGGCCCATGGCTTGCGACCGAGAATGAAGCGGATTTCTGGGCTGACTTCCTATTGAACCTTGGCTATAACGCCAAAGTTGAGAAATTGACTGGGGATCTCTCGGGGTACCGTGGGTATTGACTGGCTGCAATGGACGGCTTTTCTGGATTCGGTCGCAACTGCGGATATACAGCGATCCTTCAGAGTGAAAGCATTCCACTCGATATCCCTCTCCATGATGCGTTAGCGGCCTTAAGCCAGTCTCTTTGACTTTTCTTTTGTAGAGCGACCGCAAAGTTGTGATGTAATCGTTTTCGAGCAATTTTTCTCGGGCCAACAACGCGCAAGCTCACATCAATTATTTCTTCGTTTTTTTAGCTCGCAGTTATCGGCGCATTGGTTGCACGTGCTACCGACTTTCGTGTTCCATTCCCTCTTGCGTACAGCCATCCCGGCTGCACAGAACACCCGAGGCTCTGCTGCATCTCTATCCTTGCGCAACCTTTTTCGGCGATCATCCATAAGTATTCCGTCATCCTCTTGGCTTGGATAGTCATAAGCAACGGCAGGGGCTACGGTTCTATTCGGATTTGATCAGTTCAATCTAGTTCGCCTAAATGCGAAGGGCAAGGTTTCGTTTTTACAATTTGATTTGCATGACTGCAAGTGCCGGTTTTCTTTGTTTGGTTGCCGGGGTGACTATCGAATAGTCGTCTGCAACCCATGACCCTGTTTAAACGGCTGATTCACAAATTGTGAGTTACTGCGATAGTTATTGCATTTTGGTGGCGCTGATCTGGAAAATCAGAATTCGCTAATGCGTTTCCGGCGAAACAGAGCTAGATCATTTTCGGCGCGGGCAAGGAAAAACCAGACTTTTCTTGATGGTCTTTCGCCCTTGATTCAAGGCGCTTCTTCTTTGTGGTGATAGTCCGGTGATAGCCCGGCCTAAAAAAGAAAAAGGGCTGCATTGCTGCAACCATTGGTATTACTGGTGGAGACGGGCGGGATCGAACCGCCGACCTATTGATTGCGAATCAGTAAAACATATGGTTTATCAGTGTTGATTGATATTCTATATATGCCTTATAAGCCTTGCCATTACTAGCTTTTGGATTACTTACCAGTTTCCTTGTGTTGATTCGTATTGCTAGATATACTCCAAAGCGGGTTACATAGCGGTTACATGGAAAAGGGGCGGATACATGGCAAAGGTAAAATTCACGGCTGGCCGGGTTGCCGGTTTCAAGTGCGAAGCTGGCAAGAAACAAGCCTTTCTCTGGTGCGATACCGTGCCTGGTTTGGCCGTTCGAGCAACGAGCAACGGAGCAAAGGCGTACATCTTTCAACGTAAGGTATCCGGGCAAACAATGCGTGTGACCATTGGCTCTGTTCAGGCATGGGGTATCGACGCCGCGCAAGCCGAAGCCCGACGCCTGCAAATCCAGATTGACGGGCAAGACGACCCGCGCCAAGTGAAAGCCGAGAAGATCGCCGCAACCGAAGCCAAACGCGAGAACGCGAAGAACGCCGAAGCGCCAGCAATGGACGCATGGAAAATCTACGTTGCCGCCAGGCAAGCCAAATGGAGCGCCAGCCATCGCGCCTATCATGAGACGGTGAGCAAGGCTGGCGGCGAAATCCGCACAAGGGGACGGCGCAGCGGCGAGTCTAGCTTAACGCAACCTGGGCCGCTGGTGCCTCTGCTGGCGCTGCCGCTGGCCCAGATAGACGCCGACTACGTGCGAGCCTGGCTGAAAGACGAAGCCCTGACCCGACCCACATTCGCCCGTTTGTCGTTCAGCCTGCTGCGAGCATTCCTGAACTGGTGCGCCGACCGCCCCGAGTATCGTGCCCATGTTCATGTCAACGCCTGCGCCTCGCGCCTGAGCCGCGACGAGCTTCCGAAGAAGGCCGCTAAGGATGATTGCTTGCAGCGCGAACAATTGCCGCTGTGGTTCGAGCATGTCCGCAAGTTGGTAAACCCGGTACATTCTGCCTACCTGCAAGCCCTGCTGATGACCGGTGCACGCCGCGAGGAACTGGCCGGCCTGCAATGGGCTGACGTAGATTTCCAATGGCAAAGCCTCACCATCAAGGACAAGGTGGAAGGGAGCCGCACGATTCCGCTGACGCCGTTTGTTGCCGCGCTGCTGGCCGCACTACCGCGCCGCAATGAATGGGTGTTCTCAAGCCCTGCCGCTGCTTCTGGAAGGCTGATGGAGCCACGCATAGGGCACAACAAGGCTTTGACCGCTGCCGGTCTTCCTGCACTATCCCTGCACGGTTTGCGCCGTTCCTTTGGCACGCTGGCCGAATGGGTTGAAGTGCCTGCCGGGGTAGTTGCTCAACTCATGGGCCACAAGCCGAGCGCAACCGCCGAGAAGCACTACCGCCGCCGCCCGCTCGACCTGCTGCGTAGCTGGCACGTGAAGATTGAGGCATGGATTCTCGAACAGGCCGGGATTGATTTCGTACCAGAACAGGCCGGTTTGCGCGCGGTAAAGGGATGACGGATATTGACACGCGATGCGTTACGCGATACAGTAAATCATGATTAAATCGTTCAGACACAAGGGCTTGAAAACCTTTTTCGAGAAAGGAAGCATGGCGGGTATTTGCACCACTCATGCACCACGTCTAGGCGCGATGTTGCGCCGCCTGAACGAAACCACCGACGCCAAAGGGATGAACCTGCCAGGCTGGAAACTGCACCAATTAACTGGCGACCTTGCAGGGCATTACTCGGTGACGGTGAGCGGAAACTGGCGCATGACCTTCACTTTCGATGGAACTGACGCCGTGTTGGTGGATTATCAGGATTACCACTGAAAGGAAATTGACCATGAGCAGAATGCATAACCCCCCCCATCCCGGCCTGACCCTGCGCGACGACATTTTGCCCGCTCTAGGGCTGTCCGTGACCGATGCCGCGCAGCAATTGGACGTTGCCCGCGTGACGCTTTCCCGTGTGCTGAATGGCCGCGCCGCTATATCGCCTGAAATGGCCTTGCGTATCGAGGCATGGCTGGGCGTGGAGCGCGGAGGCGAAGCCCGCCTATGGCTGGCAGAGCAAAGCGCCTATGACGTGTGGCAAGCCGAGCAGCGATTCAAGGCCGCGCCGATGCATATTCAACCCGCGCCAATAGCCGCCTGACCGATTAAGCCGCGCCTACCTCGACGGAGGGAAAACCGGGATGCCCCTTCCCGGCTGGCGCTGGCTCCAGTTTCAAGGGGAGAGAAGGGGCTCGTTATGAAACCGTTTTATTCAATCCAAGAAATTGCAGACATTCTCGACGAAGATGTTTCTGCCGTTTGTAATTGCTTAATTGCTTGCGGCATAAATTCATACTTCAGTGGTGAAAAGGTTAATTTACGAGGGCGTGATTCTTTTTTCCCTCGGTACTCCGACCGGATTTACGTTCATACAGGAGGCCCGTCTCGTCCTAACCCAAGCAACACAATCGTATCTACATCAGAACTGCCGGAGCTTTGGATTCAGAGCATAGAATCGCATGAAGGCGAAGATGGCACTGACATTGAAGGGCATGACGTGTTAGCTGATACGCAGGAGAAGACGGCATTGCCGACTGATAGTAATGCTACTTCTGGAACGTCAGAGAAGGCCGCGCCGCCCGTGCCTGTGGTAACTGATGCCGATGGTGGCGAACAAGTAAAGCCGTGGTTAATCGCTGACCAGCGAGACCCTGACCCAGAGCAACCGTGGTACACGCCTGCCCGGTACTTTGCGAGAACGCTGTGTGAGGAAACCCCTTCATTGCTGGCGAAAAAGGCAGTGTTGGCTGACAAAACCGCACTGTTACTTTTTACCGCTGGATTCAAGAAACGTGGCGGAATCAAGCCCTTTAATGGCGCGACGGTACTAAAAGCACTGGTTAATATCGTACTCGGGTAAAAAACTCTCAAACTCTCAGCGAAAGTTTTTGTTAAAACTCGCCTACAAGCCAATAAACACGCAGGTTTAGGCAAACTTTCGCAGTCACTTGTAAGCGTTTAAAGCATGGTTAGCTTAGGAATCCTCAACACAAAAGAGGACTTCTAAATGCAAACAGCAACCACTCAATCAATCAAGC
>JAIFNM010000212.1 GCA_020047725.1 Betaproteobacteria bacterium | reverse complement strand
CTATGGGTTTTGGTGGATGAATCCTAGCATGGAACATCGTTCAGAAAAATCCGGTCTGCAACCCGCATCAAATGGCGATCTATAGAATGGTTCCGGGAGAGCCAATATCCATGGGCATCTACAGAGCATGCGTTGAAGAACGCCTATCCACGCGGCTTCCAGCCTAGCTCACCAGATGTTCGGAAGCCTTGATTCCGGCTAGATAGCACAGATCGTTCTGCAAGGATGGTAAATCGCTGACTGGCATCAGTCGTGCGATCCGTGCAGAACGTACCGGGTCGAACTCCGGTCGCCAGCGCTCGAGAACGTCGCCAACTGCGTCGGGGGAGTTGCACACGAGAAGCATATCGCAGCCGGCCGACCACGCGGCCTTTGCGCGATCAACGATGCTCCCGGCGATACTGGCGCCTTCCATTGACAGATCGTCGCTGAAAACGACACCTTCAAACTTAATGTTATTTCTTAGATAATCGTGCCAATACAATGAAAATCCAGATGATTTATCATCAATACTCGCGTAGATGACGTGTGCCGGCATGACGGCATCCAGCTTGAGCAGGCGATAGGGTTCGACGTCCGGGGCGAGTTCAATCAGCGTTCGTTCATCGACCGGAATCGCTACGTGTGAATCCGCCTCAGCCCAGCCATGTCCCGGAAAATGCTTGCCGCAGGCGGCCATGCCGGCTTGGCGCAGTCCTTCAATCAAAGCACCGGCGAGTTTTACGACCACCGCCGGATCGCCATGAAACGAGCGGTTGCCGACGACGCCGCTGCGCCCCCAGTCAAGATCAAGCACCGGAGTGAACGACAGATCGACGCCGCATTGCCGCAACTCGGCAGCCAGCACGTAGCCGATATCGTGCGCTGCGATCAGGGCTTCCTGCGGCGCTCGCTCCCAAAGTTCGCCGAGGTTGCGCATCGGCGGAAGACGGGTAAATCCCTCACGACAGCGCTGCACCCTGCCCCCTTCATGGTCGATGGCAATGAGCAACGGCGGCGAGCGCAAGGCGTGAACCTCGGCGGTGAGTTTCGAAAGCTGTTCGGGTGACGCAAAGTTTCGTGCAAAAAGGATCAAACCACCGACCAGCGGATGCGTGAGTCGCTCACGGTCAAGATCAGTGAGTTCCAGCCCGGCGATGTCGATCATCAGCGGACCGTGGGGCAGTTTCTGTGCGATGTTCATGCGTGTTCCATTACAACGAAGGCCATTGCATATTCTTTTTCGTCACTGATCGACAGATGAGCAACCAGGCCGCGCTCTGCCAGATACCTGGCGAGTTCCGGGGCGTAGGCAAAAGCCGGCTTGCCGAGTTCGTCATGCACTACGGCAATATTGGGCAGCGTCGCCGGTGTGGCTACACCGATGCCGAGCGCCTTGCCAAAGGCTTCCTTGGCGGCAAAGCGCTTGGCCAGAAAACGGGCAGGATCTCTGCTTCTTTCAAAGTCGGCATGTTCGGCAGGCGCCAGCACCTTGTCCAGTGCGCGTTGCCCGTGCCGCTCATAGAGCGTGCCCAGTCGCGCTACGGCAACGATATCGGTGCCGATCCCAGCAATCATCTGGCGAACGCTTGCGCCTCGCGCATCAGCAACTTCATTTCACGAACCGCTTCGCGCAAACCGACAAAAACGGCCCGGCTGATGATGGCATGCCCAATATGCAACTCTCGGATACCGGGTAGCTTGGCGACCGGCTGCACGTTGAAGTAGTTGAGCGCATGCCCGGCGTTGAAACGCATGCCGAGGCCGCGAATCGTTTCGCCGGCAATGCGGATCTTGTCGAGTTCGGCGAGCACGGCCGGGCTTTCACTGTCGCGTCCCTTGGTATGGAAGGCGTGCGCATAAGGGCCGGTGTGAATCTCGCAGACGCGCGCGCCGATGCGCGCCGCCGCTTCGATCTGATCGACTTCGGCATCGATGAAAACGCTACTGATAATCCCAGCGCTGGTCAGCCGGTCGATAGCCTTTTTCAGCTTGCCTTCCTGGGAAATGATGTCCAGCCCGCCTTCGGTCGTCACCTCATGGCGACCTTCGGGCACCAGCATGGCCATTTCTGGTTTCAGGCGACAGGCTATTTCGACCATTTCATCGGTCGCAGCCATCTCCAGATTGAGCTTGATTTGCGTCAGCGTACGCAGTTTTTCAACGTCGGCATCCTGGATGTGTCGGCGGTCTTCGCGCAGGTGAACCGTAATGCCGTCCGCGCCACCGAGATGCGCTTCAACAGCAGCCCAAGCCGGCTCGGGTTCATAGGTTCGGCGCGCCTGGCGAATCGTCGCAACGTGGTCAATGTTTACGCCCAGTTCGATCATAGTTCGTGTAGCTCCATAAATATTTTTCGGGTCTCCAGATTTTTCCCACCGGTATAGTGGGCAATCAGAGCGCGCATCAGCTGCTTGGCTTCAATCAGCGAACGCAGATCGGAAAAATCCTCGTTTGCCAGGTCAATCAATGTCTTGCCACTGACCGATAGCGCCGAACTGCCAGGGCGCTGCAGTCTTACCGGGCCATGCTCGATCTCGTAGGCGTAGTGTCCGGCAACGTCAACCGGCACGCCCTTGGCGTCATTTTCCAGCGTCAGCCCGTATCCCAACTCCTGAAGGAAGGCCCGCTCGAAGCAACGCAGATCCGATTCCTTCAGCACCTCAGCAAAGCGGCGCAAGGTTTCAGCATATACCGAGAACAGGCGTTCGTGGGCATCTTCACGCGGCAGAAGATGCATCAGGAGTTCATTAAGGTAGTACCCGCAAAACAGCGCCTTGCCGGTCAAAAGAGGTTGTCCGCCTTGCCACTCGGCCTTCATCAGGGTTTGCACTTCACCCTTTCCGGCCCAACCCAGTTCGAGCGGCTGAAAGGCCATCAACAGCCCGCGTAATGGCGAACGCGGACGGCGGGCACCGCGAGCCAAGAGAGCGACGCGACCGAAATCACGCGAAAAAACCTCGACAATCAGGCTGGTTTCCCGGTACGGGTATGTATGCAGCACAAAAACGGGCTGGCCGTCGACCTTGTTCCGGTGCATTGCCTAGGACTCTACCGGGGAATTACTCGTAGCCAAGGCTCTTGAGCAGCCGCTCATCGTCGTTCCAGCCGGACTTGACCTTGACGAAGACTTCCAGGAAAACCTTGCCGTCAAAAAGGCGCTCCATGTCCTGACGCGCTTCCGAAGCGATCCGCTTGAGTGTTTCTCCACCCTTGCCGATGACGATTCCCTTGTGCGCCTGTCGATCAACCACAATGGCAGCGCTGATACGGCGCAATGCACCATCCACTTCGAACTTTTCCACCTCGACGGTCGCGGCATAAGGCAATTCGTCACCGATCAGGCGAAATAGCTTTTCTCGAATGTATTCTGACGCAATGAATTTTTCACTCTTGTCGGTGATCTCATCTTCGCCATAAAGTAGTTCATCGTTCGGCAGATGTTTGCGGGCTTCGGCGAGAAGATCTTCCAACTGGCTGCCCTTCGCGGCGCTGACCGGGACAATGGCTGCAAAGGCATATTGCTCGGACAGCTTGGCCAGGATCGGCAAAAGCCGGGTCTTGTCCTTGAGTTGGTCGATCTTGTTGACGGCCAGAATGACCGGCCGCTCGGTTGGCAGAAGCTGGATGACGGCCAAGTCTCTGGCGTCGAAATGTTCTGCATCGACGACGAAGATGACCAAGTCAACCTCGGCCAGCGCTTGTGTCACGCCGCGATTCATCGCCCGGTTGAGCGCATTGGTGTGTTTGGTCTGGAAACCCGGCGTATCGACAAAGACATACTGGGCATCGGGCCGGGTCAGAATCCCCATGATGCGATGTCGGGTCGTTTGCGCCTTGCGCGAAACGATGCTGATTTTTTCGCCAATCAGGCGGTTTAACAGTGTCGACTTGCCAACGTTCGGGCAGCCAACAATGGCGATGGTTCCGGATTTAAGTTCGTTCATGGTTGTTGCATTCTTTCCAGCGCGCGCTCGGCGGCCATTTGTTCAGCGGCGCGACGGCTGCCACCGCTGCCTTCTGTTCGTATGCGCAGCGAGTCGATTTCGCAGGCAATCTTGAATTGCTGCGCATGGGCTTCACCCTCTGTGCCGATCAGCAAGTACTTCGGCAGTGGCAGGCGTTTGCCTTGCAGGATTTCCTGAAGTCGTGTCTTGGCATCCTTGATCGGCTGCCCTGGAACAATGGCCGTCAGCAGGCCATCGTAGAGGCGGACGATGACACCGCTTGCCACATCATAGCCAGCATCCAGCCAGATAGCTCCAAACAGGGCCTCAAGCGCATCGGCAAGAATCGACGGACGCTGCGAACCACCGCTCTTCAGCTCACCCTCGCCGAGCCGCAGAAACTTCCCTAGCGACAGCGACAACGCCAGTTGATGCAGACTGTCCTGGCGGACAAGATTCGCGCGCAAGCGCGACAGGTCGCCCTCGGGCACATCAGGGAAACGATCAAACAACTGGCGCGCGATGACGCCATTGAGGATCGAATCGCCAAGGAACTCAAGCCGCTCGTTATGTGGCGAGCTGTGGCTGCGGTGCGTCAGTGCTGTCTGCAGCAAGGACGAATCCGAAAAAGTGTGACCGACTGCCCGCTCAAGTTGATAGGCCATGCGCCTTAATCGCGCCCCGACGAAGAACCCTGAAAATCGATCAGCAGACTAATGTTGTAAAACAGAGGGACACGTTTTTCATAGTTGAAGCCAATGACGATAACGTTTCCCTCCTTTGAAATATCGAGATCAGCTGGGGTAATGGTTGATACGTGCTCCACATCCATATACTTGCTGAATGCGTCCCGAATCTCTGGAACAGTTTTTCCTGACGAACTGGCGGCGACGGCTTTGGTCGCTTTCAGAATTTTGAAATACGTCAAATACTCCGGGGTCACTTTCATGCCGAGCACAGCAACCAGGACAATGACGATTCCCCAGAACAACAAACCCGACAACGCCACACCACGCTGATTTCTCATGGAAAGTCCTTCTACTTGAATGAGCCGATTCGTTTCAGGTCACTGAAATTGAGCCAGATGAAGAATGCCCTGCCGACGATGTTTTCCTCCGGGACAAATCCCCA